>JANXPR010000355.1 GCA_025357215.1 Acidobacteriaceae bacterium
CTGGGACACGATTGTTCTGAAGGATGGCGACAAGCTGGAGATCGTCCACTTTGTGGGCGGAGGTTCTGGCCCCGACCTGATGGAGAGCAGCGACCCCGACCTGGAGACGGAAGCTGTTCGACCAAACTTCTCTACCGGTCCCTGGACCTGCCCCACCTGCGGCGAGACGGTGGACCGTAAGTTTTGTTCCAACTGCGGAGAAAAGAAGCCCAGCAAAGAAGACTTTTCCATGCGGCATTTTTTTACGCATGCGTTGGGCGAGTTCTTTCATTTTGATTCCAAAATCTTCCGCAGCTTCCGGCTCTTGTTCACGCGGCCCGGATTTCTCACTGCGGAATATGTTCGTGGATGCCGCAAGCCATACCTGCATCCGTTTCAACTCTTCTTCATCGCCAACCTGATTTATTTCATTATGCTTCCGCTCATCGGATGGAGCGGCCTGCGCACCACCCTGCGCATTCAGACGCACCAAATGTCTTACAGCCAGATGGCTTCGCGGTTGGTGGCCGCCAGGACCGCAGCCAAGGGCGTAACGCCGGAGCAGTTCGAACATTCTTTTGACCACATGGTTGACGTGCAGGCCCGTTCGTTGGCGGTGATCATGGTGCCGCTGTATGCCATGTTGGTGGCCGTTTTGCAGTGGCGCAAACGGCAATATTTCGGCCAGCATCTGGTCTTCAGTTTGCACTTTGCCGCGTTCTGGTTGCTTGCTCTTTTTACCGCCTTGTACGGCGCCTGCGCCTGGGCGTTCCGGATCGCCTTGCACCGCGGCATACGCCTGGATGTACTCAACTCTGACAACCTGATTTTCCCCGTCGCGCTGGCAATTCTGTTTACGTATGTTTTTTTTTGCTTTGCGCACCGCCTATCGCGACTCCGTTCTCATGGCGATCGCCAAGGCGGTTGTGCTGACGTTTTCACTGCACTACGTTCTGAACGCCTATCGCTTCATCCTTTTCTTCATTGCTCTGTATTTCGCCTGATCGCCTTTCCTGGCTCTTCATCTGATCTTCTTAATCCCTGGTCTCCACGGATTTCCCGTTGACTTTCTTGGTTCTGCCCATAAAATGATGCAAACATTTGTAGGCAGAAATGTTTAAAACATTTCTGTGTAGTTATGGACCAGGTTTTTACATCAGCGCAGGTAGTCAAGCTCACCGGCATTACGCCGCGTCAGTTGCAATGGTGGGACGAACGCGGCGTGGTGGTTCCCCGGCGCGAAGGCCACCGCCGGCTGTACTCCGCGGACGACATCACGGAGATAGCCGTGATCTGCGCTCTGCGCCGCAAAGGATTTCCTTTGCAGCGCGTGCGCCGCATCATGAAGTTCTTGCAGAAGGAATTAGGCCGGCGTCTGGCGGAAGCGGTGAACAACGGTTCGGATTACCACTTGCTCACCGACGGCAAACGGATTTACCTGGAAGATTCCGAACGCCGGGTGATCGACGTGCTGAAGAACTCGCGCCAGCCTCTTCTCGGCGTTTGTTTGAATGACGCCGTGCGGGAAGTACACGCGGAGATTTTCAACCGCCGTCCGGCGCAATCGCATAGCGGGCGGTCGGGGCGGCGTCGCAAGAGTTCGTAAGCAAGTCTTACGGGGGCGGACGTATCGGCAAGCAGAACGGCAACACGTCAGGGGGCAAAGCGCGGTACCTGACCGGAGGTGACGGATGGTGGCACAACTGAGTATTGTTACCGAATGGTTCCCAGAGCAGATGGAACCCGGCAGTATCTTCGTTTTGCAAAACGCTGGCGAAGTCGGCGAACAGGACGACCCCTATTGGGCGGTGCTCGCTTGTCCGGAATGCGGCACGCTCGGCCTGATTACGCGCCGCCAGTTCCGTGGATTGATCCCCGTGATCTGTGGATCGAATGTTTGCCCTACGCAGTTTGTGATTGAAGACGAGCGCGTGGTGCCGAAACGGCCAAACTAAACAAAGAACTTTCGCCGCTGATTTGTGCAGATCAAAGCGGACGGAAGGTAAACTCCGAGACGCGATCAGTCCACAACACCAATAAAAGCGCACGCCCCAACCTCCGTGCACTCTGTGTCCTCTGTGGTAAAGGACTCTATCCGGCCACGGTCTTAGCCGTCGGCACCGGAACCTGTTCGGTAATTTTGATCCCAAAACCTTCCAGCGCGGCCACGCGCTTGGGATGGTTCGTAAGCAAGCGGATCGATTTCAGGTTCAAGTCGGACAAGATCTGCGCGCCCAGTCCGATGTCGCGCTGCGTTTTCCGTTGATGAGCCGGCGTTACCTGCTCGCGCACTTCACGGTGGAACGTGAGCCGCTTGTCGTCGGAAACGCTAAAACCTTTTGATCCTTGATGCAGATAGATCAGCGCGCCGGTGCCTTCGCGGGCAATCATTTCCAGCGACCGGTCCAGCACGGTCTGGCAGTCGCACAGTGATCCGCCAAACACGTCACCGGCCAGGCAATGCGCGTGCATGCGGACCAGCACCGGCTTTGTGGCATGTTCCACGTCGCCGCGGACCAGCGCCACGTGCGACTCGCCTCCGAGCTGGCTTTCATAGGCGATCATGCGGAACTCGCCATGCGTGGTGGGCAGCATGGCTTCGCCCACGCGCATCACGTAGCGCTCGTTTTCCATGCGGTAGCGGATCAGCTCGGCCACGGTCAGCATCTTCATGCTGTGCTGCTGGCAGAATTCCATCAGGTCCGGGACACGCGCCATGGTGCCGTCATCTTTCATGATCTCGCAGATCACGCCCGCCGGAATCAGCCCGGCCATGCGGGCCAGGTCCACCGAAGCTTCTGTTTGTCCAGCGCGTACCAGCACGCCGCCTTTGCGCGCGCAAAGAGGGAACACGTGTCCAGGACGGACGAGGTCC
>JANXPR010000160.1 GCA_025357215.1 Acidobacteriaceae bacterium
TGGTTGATTCCGTCTTCTTTAACTCAATCTGCTTTAACTCAATCTGCACCAGCACAACCGCGAGTGTCCTGATCCAGGAATCGACACCGGCGGGATGCGCGTTCTCACGGTAATCACTTTTGCGCGAGCGAAGAGTTTCCAGCGTGGCGGCGGCTTCAGCTATCGTCGCGTTCGTATATTCCGCCGGCGCGACCGACGCAACGGCATTAATCTGGTCAGCGGCCTGAAGCATGATCTGGCTGATGGTGATGGAGTTCAAATGCAAGTCGGCGAGAAAGCGTTGCTCGGGATGGATCGCGGCAAGCGGCAGATGTGTTCGATGGGAAACCAGGTTGAGCAGGACATCTTGCGCTGAATTTGTTTTCCCTGATGAACCCAGGTCTCGCGGTGAAGTACCTGTCGCTTTTGCTAGCGATATTGGAACACGCACGGGCACTTTGCCCAATGTCACGTCTGCAACCATTTCGCAAGGGTTCTGCAGGAACGAGTGTCTCTTTCTCAGATCGACACTCCGCGCAAACCGTCCCTCGTGAACCGCCGCGGTGCGAACATTGACGCCCAGAGCAAATGCCGCTCCTAGCGCGTTGCACAGTCCGCGCAGCGATTCGCCGCCGCTATCCATGGGCACGCAGGGCTTGTCAGTGATCTCCGCTGCGATTCCAGAGAGGACTTCGCCGGGACCAACCTCGATGAAGAGGTCGACTTCGAGCGCGGCTTTCGTCAAGGCCCCGGCGAATTCAACCGGCTGCGTGATTTGCTCGGTCAGCAAAAGGTGCACGTCCGCTGCCGGCTCAAGCGGCGCCGCCGTGACGGTTGACACCACGCGCTTTCCCAGCTTGGAAAACTTCTGCCCTGCGAGGAACCGCGAAAATTCCGTGGCTACACGCGACACCAAAGGCGAATGGAACGCATGAGACACGGGAAGCAGCGTTGCGGCTGTGCCTTGAGAACTCATGCGCGCCACAAACCGCTTGACTGCTTGTATCTCGCCCGAAACAACCGTCTGGCGCGGTGAGTTATGCGCAGCCACCACGATGCGATCACCGTTGAGCTTGTGCACCACGTCTTCCCGGCTGGCGCGAAGTGAAGCCATGGCGCCGGACGGCTCCGCACTCTCAGCCATCACGCGGCCGCGCTCACGCACCAGAGGCAGCAACTCTTCTTCAGTGCAAGCGCCGGCCCAATGCAGCGCGGTGATTTCACCCAGGCTGTGCCCCACGGCCACTGCGGCGTCAATTCCCAAGAAGCCGAGCACACGAAGCCCCGCCAACGAAGCAGTGACAATGCACGGTTGCGCAACTTCGGTGGCAACGCTCGGTGTGTGCGGCAGTTGCACTTGCGCATAGAGTGCGCCGGCTGCCGTGAAGCGGCGCTGCCAGATGCCGCCGTTTGAGTACACTGGCGCGGATTGTCCGGGAAACAAAAAGCCAATGCGCGGCGCAAAGTTCATCTCGCCTGAACTTTTTGCCCCGTCAGCGCCTTGGTTGCAGAAAAAAGATCCGTGGCGAACGTCAATTTTCTCTTTAGTCCCGTTTTCGCAACACGCTATCAAGGCTTGCAGTTGTTCTGTAAGTTCTTCGGGAGTCGCGGCTACGCAGGCCGCCCGCGTCGGGTACTGCTTTGTGTAACCGTCAATTCTGTTGGACAGATGCGCGGCCAGGTCGGTCAGCTCCGAGCAGGACGCTTCGCGAGCAAACGCCAAAACTTCTGAAATCTGTCCACTGAGGTCAGCCGCGTTCCTGGCGGCGAAAAAGAAGACTTCAGAATCTTGTGCTGAGGCCAACTGCTGGATCTCTGTCCCGGTGAAACTTTTTCTCCGTACGGGGTCCACCGCTTCCAGGGTCACGTGCGTATTGATTCCGCCAAAGCCAAACGCGCTCACACCCGCGCGTCGAGGAGCGCCGGCATCATTCAGCCATAGCTCGCCTTCGCGCAAAACGCGCAGCGTGCGCCCGCCGGCAAATTCAGAATGAGGATGGTCACAGCCGGTGGTAGGAGGAAGAATTCCGGCGTGAACACTCAGGGTTGCTTTGATCAGTCCGGCTACTCCGGCAGCAGCTTTAGTATGACCGATGTTGGCTTTGATGGAGCCAATCGCCGCAGGCCGCTTCGACTCACCGTGATTGATTGCACGCGTCAGCGCTTGGAGTTCCGCTGCGTCTCCAACAGCCGTACCCGTGCCATGACCTTCAAAGTACGCGACGGAATCAATCCCGTAGTCCGCGCGCTCGTAAGCACGACGTAGAGCCAGCATTTGTCCGGCGGGTTCCGGCCGCGTGATGCCGCCTTTGCCGTCAGACGAAACTCCCCAGCCGCGAATCAAAGCGTACGGCGCATGATGATGGGCCAGCGCGTCTTCATGGCGCATGAGCACCACCATGCCGCAACCTTCACCCGGCCAGAAACCAGAGGACTCAGCATCAAAGACGCGCATCTTCTTATCTGCCAGAGCGCCCAGGCGCGAGAACCCGGCGAGTTCGAACGGATCAAGGCTCAGGTCCACGCCTCCGGCCAGGGCAATGTCCACGTCGCCACTCTGCAAGGCGGTGCAGGCGGTGGTCACGGCCAGCAGACTCGAGGCGCACGCGCCGTCCACGGTGTAGCCGCCGCCCTTGAAATCAAAATAATTGCAGATGCGTCCGGCAATCGTGTTGGAGAGACCGCCGGCCAGCGATTCTTCCGTGGTCGGCGGGAAAGGTGACTTGTAGAGAACTTCTATTTCGGCGATCAGCTGGGCCAAGTCTTCAGGACGGCTTTTCGAATTCTTCTGAAGTGCATTCCCTTGGAGCGCACTGGCCAGCACGCGACGAACGTAAGGCCAGCGTAGACGTAAAAGATTGGCACGCGCAAATTCTCCGGTAAGTGAGTTGCCCACGTACACGCCGGTGCGTTCCCGTCGTGATGCGCCAGCGTTCAACAAACGAGCGTCTTGCAAAGCTTGCTCCGCAACATCCAAAGCCAGCCAGTGGGTCAGATCGGTGGATGCATAGGCTTCCTGAGAAACATGGAAATGGACGCGGTCAAATTCGTAGTCTTCCAGGACCGCCGCCATGGAAGCGGTGATCCGGCCCGGATCATGTTCCTCGGCGTAGTCGGCAAGGTTGAGCCGCACGCGCGGAATACGCCGGAATGACTGCCGCTGGGCCAGCACGTTTTCCCACAGCTCGGCGGGCGAGCGGGTGTCCGCGTAACGGCAAGCCATTCCGACAATTGCGATTGCACTCATGAGGCTCGCGTCACCGCTCGGGGTCCAGCCTGCGCCGCCATGCTCGCATCCGGTACAGCTTGCGGTCCGCGCTCAAATCTCCTGCGCCACAGTGCAAAAGCGTGTAGCGCAAGGCCGCGCGTGGCGCTGGTTAGCGCCAGCGCAATGAACAGCCCGAACACTATGTGCTGCACGAACAACAATGCATAGATGGTGGCTACGCTCAGTCCAAACGCGATTTGGCGCAGAGGCTTGATCGGCGTGGTGGCAGGATCGGGAATCATATAGAGCGAAAACAGAATGAATCCCGCGCTGGTCATGGGAAGAAATGGAACCGCCAGCGGCGTACCGAAGATCAGACTACGCACCAGCGCCTGTGCCGCGAAACCGCCGAACCACGCCAGCACCAGCGGCAAGCGGCCGGTGAATTTGGCGTGGATGATGGTCCCGGTGATCAGAATCACTGCCGGTATGGCCCAGTGACCCAACCCGGTCACGTTCTCAGTGAACTGATACGGTGGCGCCAGACCCGCCGCGGGAAGCAGAAGAAGCGTGATGGTGATTCCGAGATTCGAAGGGTTGAAGATGTGCTGCGTTTGCCCGTTGCCAATGGGCGCGCGAAAAATCACCTTGGACGTAAGTGACAACGCAGCGGCAAAAATAATGGGAGTGAGCCGCTCGTTGGGATAAATCAACATGGCGCAGGCCAGTCCAGGGATGATGCAAGGCGGCAAGAAGTTCACCGCATTTTTCCAGCTGCCGGAGAAGCGCGGGCTGCGCTGGTTTACCCAGGCATCCAGGGCTTCCAGCGCGAAGGCAACAACACATGCGGTGAGCACGCCGATGATGGGCTGAGCGTAGGATTGCTCAAAGCCTAAAACGGTGTCTCCCAACACGGTCCACAGCGCGAGCAAAGAGGTGAAATACCACAAGGCAAAAAACCGCATCCTGGGATCTTTGTTCGGATAGAAATTCAGCGTTGCGTAGGTCACGAGTGCTTCCACCTTTCTCTTTAGGACTCTTCTCTTAGAGAGCTTTTCTTTTATGAGTCTTTATTTTTAGGAACCCAGCAGCACCGTGTGCCAGCCGGGTTTGAGCCACATGGTTTTCTTTTCGATTTTGCCTTCGCTGTTGCGCCACGCCAGTTCAACTTTGAGTGGAGTGTCGGGCGTGATTTCTCCCAGACCAAAATGCAGGTCGGGGCTACGCTTGCCGGAATGGCCGCTGCCGCCATCCACCTGCGCCCATTCTTTGCGACCTCCGGGAATTTCCACGCTGGCTGTGGCCCCAAAAGCGGGACGACCATAAAGATCAGTGGAAGGATGACCTGGACGCGTTTGCAGCGCGGATGGTCCGCCACGCACCGGAATAAGAAGATGCAGTCCCAGGAACGCGGTAGTGTTGGAACTATCATTTTTATACAGGTACGAATCGCCCCACTGACCGGCGATGATGAGGTCCAGTCGTCCGTCGCCATCAACATCCGCCACAGTAATGCCGCGGCCCAGCATGGACTCAGCAATTCCCACTTCACCGGCGATGTTGTGGTAACGATGGTCGTCACCCTGGACAAAGAACGCCGTCTCATTGCGACCGCTGACATCATCGCCCGGCTTGAACCCGGGCCATAAACGCGGATTGCTGATCAAGCTGTCATTCGAAGTCCCCAACGATTGCAGTTCCGGCCAGCGATTGATCTTGCCTTTGATGAATCCCACGGCTTGCACAATCTGCAACGTGCCGCTGTTGTCAAAGTCCGCCATGCGGGCGTCCCAACCCCAGCCGCTGCGCGAAACTCCCAGGCGCTCACTGGCCTGGACGTACGGCGCCCGGCCCTGACGGATAGCGTCACGGTCGCCGGTGCTGAGCCAAAGAAAATGACTTTCCTGCAAGGCGTAATCATCGGCGATATTGCTGACAAAAATATCGGGCACGCCGTCGCCATTGATGTCCGCAAAATCCACGCCCATGCCTTTGAAGGAATCCTTGCCCAGCACACTGGACGCAGGCGTAGTGAAGCCGCGATGTCCTTCCAATAAAGTGAACGCGGGATGCCCCGGCGTGGAAACGTTGTGCAACAAACGGTCTGGCCCGAAGTCATGAGCGAAATAAAGCTCAGGAAGTAAATCGCCATCCAGATCAGCCGCGCCAGCGCCGAGCGTCCAGCCATGCTCCACTTCTGGAGGGAACACATTCCGGGCTTCGTCAAAGCGAACAAACGGATGATCACCCCCGCCACCGTCTTTCCACAGCAACAGATGTTTTGCTCCGCCGTTGAAGGAGCGCGACTTGGTGTTGTGCATCACCTCCGTGCCGCTGGCGGAAGCGTCAAGAATGTGACCACCATCCTGAAAGTAGTTGCCGATTATGAGATCGGGATGGCCATCGCCATCCACATCAGCAAACAGACCGGCGTTGGAGAACCAGCGCTCTTCGCCAGGGACTAACTCCACGGCAACGTAATCTTCCGCGCGCAGAACTGTGGCTTTTCCCGGAGTGCCGGATTTACGTAAGAACGCCACCGGAGTGCGGCCCCAGTAATAGACCACTACATCCATGAGGCCGTCTTCGTTTACGTCACCGAGCAGGCAGCCCATGGGCGCCATGGTGGCGGAGTCATAACGCGCGGGCTTAAGTTCAAACGGCTGGTAGCGTTGCCCGGTCGTCGGCGCCGGCTGAATTCTCACCTGATCGGTGCGGGGATCAACCAGGCAGATATCGTTGGCCAGGCCGTCACCATCCAAATCACCAGCAGCAACCGCCGCGCCCACGGAAGAAATCCATGCGGAGATGCGCTTCAAGCTGGGATGAACGGCGCGCACCGTCTTGGCGTGGGCGTTGCTATCCACAGTTAAGGCGTAGCGCGCAAAATGAAAATGCGAAGCCATCTGCGCACGCTCGTGTGCGGAAATTTCCGGCACACGGGCCTGAAAAAACAAGAACACAACAAGCAAACACGCAGCGGCCCTAGGAAGATTCCGCCGCAGCCAGTTCAGGGGATGTGATGAGTTCATTTGTCTTACCTCGCGCGATCATTGATGTTGAGACCGGTTTGTTGGATAACGACACGTTGGACAACAGGAGCGCCCGCAGCAATTCTCTCCACTGCTGATAAGGGCAGGGATGCTGGCTGCTGAGTTGATTGAATGTTTGGTCGCACAGCGCCGCGGCATCGACGGCGGACATGCGGCAGAAAACACCACAAGCGTTTTCCGTGTGAGTTGCCGGATTACCGGCGAGCTGACGTGCTTTGGCGGCAAACGCCACACCTTGAGCTACAGAGGCGACATGAACACCGGACAAGCTCTGAAATTTTTCTAATTCGTCGGGTTGCATTCCGCCGGCGTATGCGCATGCCAGTCCGACACCGCTCCATGCGTCACCTTGGTAGAGCGGGGGCATGGCTGCGATGGCAACCGCGATTCGCTCGGCGTCAGCGCCATGAACGAACCACAGGCTGCGACCTTGTCCCTGGAAGAAAATATGGCGAGCCGGCTCAGACATGCGGCGCGCAGTCGTCTGGCGTTGTACGTGGCCGTGAAAGTAACCTTCGTGAAATCCGAAGCCGTCAATCGCCAGCGCGCGCAAGACGGGATCCAATTTGGCGACAGCGGCTTCCAGGCGGAAACGCTGCCAGGGCAGTCGCGCACAGGCCCAACCATAGCCGACGTGCAGCATATAGCTGTGGTGCCGGCCCGGCCCTGAAGCAAAGCGCTGGAATCTTTTTCCGCGCAAACTGAGTGCGTCTTGCAGGGCCAGGGCCATGGCGGCGCCTTCGTAGGCAAAGCCACAAAATTCGGGACCATTGCTGTTGAGCTGTTCAGCCAACGCTACAAGATCTTCCGGCTTATCGTCTTCCAACTTATCGTTTTCCAGCGTATCCGCCACACCTAGCGCTAAGTGGTATCCCTGCAAAAACATTTGCCCCACGTGCTCCAGGCGATTTTGGAC
>JANXPR010000210.1 GCA_025357215.1 Acidobacteriaceae bacterium
GGTTTCTTCCGGCATGTTCCAGTAGCCTTTGAAAACCGTTGGACCTTTCACCAGGATCTCGCCATCTTCAGCGATCTTGACCTGAAGTCCATCATGAATCGGACCGACAGTTCCAATCTTGAACGCTCCAGCGCGGTTCACGGAGATTACGGGAGAAGTTTCCGTGAGTCCGTAACCTTCAAAAATAGGGATACCCATTTTGCAGTACCAATCGGACATGTCATATCCCAGCGGGGCGCCGCCGGAGAAGTACACGCGGCTGTTGCCGCCAAACCCCAGCCGCAGTTTGGAAAACACGATACGGTCGGCCAGCTTCCAGGCCGTGCTGGTCGGCTTTTGGCCTTTTCCGATTTCGGCTTTATGCTTTTCGCCCACGCGCAGCGCCCAGCGCAGGATCTTCTGCTTAACGCCGCGTGTCGCGTGGCGTTCAAATTCCTGGCGGGCTTTTTCATACACCCGCGGGACGGCCACCACAATGCTGGGTTTTACTTCCCGGAACATCTGCGGCAACTGGTCAAAATACGGGCAATAAGCAATGACCACGCCGTTCAGGTAGCAAACGTAATCCAGGTGCCGCGCGGTTACGTGCGAGAGCGGCAGAAAGGAAAGATAAACGTCGCCGGCAAGCCATTCGGCGTGGCGGCTGGCCATGACGGCGTTCGACGTCAAGTTTCCGTGCGTTAGCATCACGCCTTTGGAAACGCCCGTTGTCCCCGATGTATAGATGAGCGTGGCGAGATCTTCGGACTGAACGGCTTTTATTGCGGCGTCGAGTTCCGCGTCATGGTCCGTGGACGATCCGCGTAGAAGCTCCCACATGGGGACGACGTTTATTTCCGCGATGTCATCCATCACCACGATCTTTTCGATCTTGGTCTGGGCCTGGATGGACTGCACTTTCCGCAGCTGCTCCATCGTGGAAACACACACCACGCGGGCGCCGGAATTTTGCAGGACGTAAAGAGTTTGTTCGGCGGTGAGCGTGGCGTAAATCGGAACGTCGGCAATGCCGGTGCACACGCAGGCAAAATCCACGATCATCCACTCTGGGCGGTTTTCGCTTAGGATGGCAACGCGGTCACCTTTTTGCAGTCCCCATTGGCGGAGGGTGCGGGCCATGGTGGCCACGTATCCGTAAAGCTGCCACGAGGAGATGATCTGCCACTCGGCGCCGCGCTTGACCATTACGTGGCGCTCCAGGTTGCGCGCCACGGAGGTAACGAAAATGTCCGCGAGTGTTTTGGGTTCCATAAGCTATGTGCCCGCTTCCACACCCTTGAGTACGATGGAAACCACCGAGTCTGCCAGGCTGGAAAGTTGATGATCGCGGTCCGACAGGATCCACGAGGTAACTATCTCATCCACGGCGCCAAAGAAGCAATGCGCCGCAATGGTTACGGACATCTCTGCCCGAAAGACACCCGCCATCTGGCCTTCACGCAGTACGCCCTTGATCACGTCAAAGTATTCGACCATCAGGTTGTGCGAAAACTGTCCCAGGAATTTTGCGCTATGCCTTAGTTCGGTCTGGAATACGATGGCCAGATTACGATTGGCGCCTAGGCCTTCCAGATGCAGAAAAGCCATGCGACGGAGTTTTTCGCGCGGATCGGTAATCTCATCCAACGCGACCTTAGCCCGGCGAATGAACCGGTGGAAGGCGGAATCAATGGCCGCCATCAGCAGTTCGTCTTTGTTCTTAAAGTAAAGATAGATGGTGCCGTCGGCCACGCCAGCGCGGTCGGCAATTTCCGACACGCGGGAGTGGAAGAAGCCATGTTCGGCAATGACTTCAATGGCAGCGTCCAGAATGCGCTGGTGTTTGTTTGAACTGCCATTCGCGGGTTTTGTGGGTGTCTCTTGGGGGCGTTTCACGGCTTGGAAGTCTTTGAATTTACTTGGATTTGTGCCGTTAGGCAATGGAAATCATGGCAGTGAATATGACTTTAGGCCCCGGCTATGGCTTTTGCCGGAATGCTTCCAGCAGCTTTCCGATGGCCGCGCCACGATGGCTGTGCCGGCGCTTTTCGTCCAGAGCAAGTTCCGCGAAGGTCTTACCCAGGGCCGGGAAGTAAAAGTAAGGATCGTAACCAAAGCCTCCGGTTCCGTGGGGATGAGTCAGCAGTTCACCATGAGCTTCGCCGGTAAAGGTTTGTAAAGTCTGGCCATCGCGGGCCAAGGCAATCACGCAAACGTATTTGCCTGCATGCGTGGATGCGGGCAAGCGTTCCAACTGGGAAACAAGAGCGCGATTGTTATCTTCGTCACTGGAATTTTCGTGGCCGCCAGCGCCTTCGCGCAGCATGGCTGCGTAGCGCGCGGAGTACACGCCTGGAGCACCGCCCAGTTCGTCAACCGCCAGGCCGGAATCTTCCGCCAGCACGAGCTTGCCGGGAGCAAACAGGCTGTAGTATTCGGCTTTGATGCGGGCATTGGCTTCAAACGTATCGCCGTCTTCCACCGGCGCGGGAATCGTTTGTAATGCCGGCAGCATCTCAAAAGAAACGCTTTGATTTTCTGAGCGAAGGCTCTCGCCGGCCTCTCGGAATTCGCGGAGTTTACCAGGATTGGTCGTAGCGAGAAATAGACTAGGTAAGTTGGGCATTTTAACTATCATGATAATGTTCCGGCCAAGACTGCCGGGACTGCGAGGGATGTAAATGGCCAAGCGCTTCCATGCGGTCCTGATGTTGGCAACTCTTGTGTTGGCCGGTTGCGGCTCGCCTTCCAGAATCACGGTAAGTGGTGGAGGCGGAGGCACAGCCATTGGCCAACTTTATGTAGCCACGCCCACCTCTATTCTTCGTTTCACTGGTGCATTCACCGCCAGCGGCAACGTTGCTCCAACGGCCACCATATCAGGAGCTGCAACCGGCCTGGCCGGCGTGAGGAGAATTGCGCTGGATGCCACCGCGAACCGGCTTTACGTGGCGAGCCAGGGCACTAATTCCATTCTGATTTTCGAGAATGTCTCCACTCTGAACGGCAATGTTGCGCCCAATAGAACCATCTCCGGCGCAGCTACGCTGCTTTCCGCACCGACGGATCTCGCTGTTGATCCCACCACAAATCTTCTCTACGTAGTTTCCGGAAGCAACATTCTGGTCTACGCCGCGGCGTCCACCATCAACGGTAATACGCCGCCGGTCCGCAATATCAATTTTGGAACGGCCATCGGCGGGATCTTTGCCGACTCCGCGAACAACCGACTTTACGCAGCCGATACCGCCAACAACACCATGGACCGCCTGGATGGCGCCAGTTCTCAGGATGTCGTCGCGATTGTGGGCGGCGCCGTAGCTGGTTTATCGACATTGCTCTCCAGCCCTAACAGTGCGACTCTTGATGGACAAGCCAGATTGGTTGTCTCAAATTCCACCACGCCTCAGAGCATTACTTTTTACGCCGGAGCCGCCACCGCAACCGGGAACCTTGCTCCAACCGCCACCATCAGCGGAGCGGCAACAGCGTTAGTCACTCCGGGACAAGTCATCTTCAACAAGAACGTTGCGGCCGGCGAAATTTTTGTCAGCGACAACGGCACTGGAAGCGTGCTGGTCTTTACCAACACCAACACAACTACCGGCAACGTGGCTCCTGGTCGCACTCTCAGCGGGGCCGCAACGGGACTGGTCGCCAACGCTGTCACTGGAATTGCCCTGGATACGACGCGCTAGTGGACGCCGAACATCCCCCACAACGCGACGGCCACGCCACCCAGCGTGGTAAGGAATGACATTTTCCAAAACAAGCGCGAGTCGGCCAGCAGGGCAATGGAGCAAAGGACGATAGAGATTTCCAGAAAGAGCTCTGCACCGTCATAGAAATTAGCCTGGTTCTGGATGATCGTTTGCTCGTGTTCGCGTTCCTTGGCCTGTTCCTGGATATTGGTTGCCCCGGGCTTGTGCGCTGTTTCCTTTGGTTCATGCTTCTCAGCCGATTTTTCCGGCGCCGTAGCCGCGTCGTGTCCTGCGCTTTCATGTCCTGGCGCCGCCGCGTGTTCCGCCGAAGGACCAGTCTTAGCCGGCTTCGCAGAATCTCCTGACGTCTCCGCCATTACTGCCAGCAATGCCGCTGACGCTTTCACCGGACTCTTGCAATTTTCTTCAACCGGCACGCCGCACTCTTCTTCAGCTGATTTCTTGTAGTCCTTTACGGCTGCCTCTTTGCCATTCGGCAACAAGGCGGCAATTTCAGCCAGGGCGCCTAGCTCATAGGCGCGCCCATGTTTGGCCTGGTAGAAGTTCCAGTCGTCCACGATTTTTCCCTGGAGCAGAACTTCCTCGGTGTGCGATCGATGGCTCAACAGCGTTACCATCGCCAGCAGGACGGCGGTAACGGCCATGGTCAGGCCGATGGTTTTTTCGCCTTTTTCGTGCGCGTGTTCGGCGCCTTCTTTGATCTCTTCAATATTCATGAATTTGTCCTGATTGGGATCTTGTCTTGATTTCGTTTGTGGCCCTTGGAACCGATTACCCAAACCGTTCGCATTTTTGGTGGCGGATTAATTACGGTGCAAAAAGCGCAAGCGTTTTTGCGGCTTCACGGTATCTGGGACGTCGTCGTATTTCAATATACTGATCGCCCCATCCACTTCCAACACGGCCAGCGCCACATCATCAATGCAGCTGACGCCGTGCTCACGCAGCGAGCGATTCAGTTCGTCCATGGACACATGTTCCTTGGCGATATGGTCTTGAATGCATTGGCCGTTGTGGATCAGGAGCGTGGGCGAACCCTGCACCAGTTTTCGAAAACGCCGGTTGAAGCCCGCAACTTCCGCCAGCGCATAGTTCAAGCCCAACAATACGATGGCGGATACCACGCCGCCGACCAGTGAATTGTCGCCGCCGGTCATGGCGTTTTGTACCGAGTTGCTGAGCAGCAGCAACAGCGTAAGGTCAAACGGCGTCATTTGACCTAC
>JANXPR010000365.1 GCA_025357215.1 Acidobacteriaceae bacterium
AGATGGACGCCAACGGCATCCACACCGCGGACGCCCGCGCCATGCTGGCTACCGCTAAGTAAATCTCAGCAGACAAAATTGTTCACCAGAAAGGGCGGCTTCTACAAGCTGCCCTTTTTGCTTTCATCGCATTGGAGCTGAGGCTTAGTCTGGCTATGGGCATGCTGGTGGTTTGGAGCGCAGCGACAGCAACGAACCCTTCCGCATAAAATACCTAGTCCTTCATGTACATCCTCTACAGCCTGTTGCTGGCCCTCGCCGCGATTCTTTCGCTGCCGTGGTGGGCCTTGCAAATGCTCCGTCTGGGAAAATATCGCGCTGGCTTTGCTGAACGCATTGGCCGCGTCCCGGCCCGAATCAAGCGGCCACGCGGCAACGCCATCTGGATCCACGCTGTCTCCGTGGGAGAAGTTCTCGCCGTTGGGCCGTTGGTCAATTCCCTCCGCAAGACGAACCCTGAGCATGAAGTTTTTGTCTCCACCACCACCGCTACCGGACAGCGCCTGGCGCGCCAGCGCTTTGGCGATGACCATGTTTTTTTCATGCCGCTCGATTTCGGTTTCGCGCTGCGGCCATACTTCGCCGCTCTCAATCCCGGTTTGCTCATTCTTGCCGAAACCGAATTCTGGCCGAACTTGCTCCATCGCGCGCGGCAGCGCGGTACGCGAGTGGCCATTGTGAATGCCCGTATTTCCGATCGCTCGTTCCCGCGCTACCGCCGTTTTCGTTGGTTTTTTTCGCGCGTGCTGGCCCCTGGCGACCTCTTCCTCACACAGACTGCGGCCGACGCCCGCCGGCTCCAGGAAATTGGGGCTGACGAAAATCGCATTCAGGTGAGCGGCAATTTGAAATTCGACATTCAGCTCAGCGTTGCCGGTCCGCTGGTGGACGCACTACGCCGCTGGTTATCCCCAGCCGCGCCGGTGATCGTGTGCGGCAGCACCACCGACGGCGAAGAAGAAATCCTGCTGTCGGCCTTCGCAACCGTGCTGAGAACTTTTCCTGAAGCCGTGATGCTGCTGGCGCCTCGCCATCCGGAACGTTTTGAAAAAGTGGCCCAGATCGTTTCTTCTAGTGGCATGAAACTTGTCCGGCGCGGCGCTTTTGAACTCGACGCCACGCCGTCCACTCCGCTCGCCGGTTCGGTCTTCTTGCTCGATAGCCTGGGCGAGTTGGCTTCCGTCTATGCTCTCGCCACTCTCGCCTTCGTGGGCGGCAGCCTGCTTCCCGGCGTTGGCGGACACAACATCCTGGAGCCTGCGCAACATGGCGTCCCGGTTCTTACCGGTCCGCACACGGAAAATTTCCGCGAAATTGTCCGCATCTTTTTCGGACCAGGCGCGGCCAGCGCCGCCAATGCTTCCGCCCTTTGCCTGGTAGCACCAGAGACCATCGCTTCTGAGTTCCTTCGTCTTCTCAACAATCGCGACGAACGGCAACGGCTTGGCTCCCTGGCAAAACAGCTTTTCCAGCAGAACACCGGCGCAACCGTCCGCACTCTACAGGCCTTGCAGCCGTTACTTGCAGGTTCCTCGCAAACAACGTCTTCGGCAAAAAGCAAGGTGCAGTCATGAACCCACTCTCCGCCACCTTCGCCGCTGCGGTCGCTGCTAGAAACGCGCTTTATGACCGCAAGATGTTCAACATTCACAAGCTCTCGCGCCCTGTCGTAAGCATTGGCAATTTGTCCGTGGGCGGAACCGGCAAAACGCCATTCGCCATTACCCTCGGAGAACTTTTTAAAGCCCGTGGCATCGCTTTTGACATTCTCTCGCGTGGCTACGGCCGCTCTTCCAAAGTGATCGCCGTCGTGGACCCCAACGGGTCCGCCGAACAATTTGGCGACGAGCCTTTGCTCATGGCCCGCAAACTCCAGGTTCCGGTCATTGTTGGCGCGGATCGTTACCAAGCCGGCCTGCTCGCCGAATCAAAGTTCCCTGACGCGCAACTCCATCTCCTGGACGACGCGTTTCAGCACCGCCGCTTGCATCGCGATTTTGATATTGTCATGCTGCCGGCCGCCGATATTGAAGACACGCTCCTGCCCGTGGGACGCCTGCGCGAGCCGCTCTCGTCACTCCATCGTGCTGACGTGGTTGTAACCGAACCCGAAACACGCGTGCCCAGTGAAGCCGCGGACGTGTGGCGTGTTCGCCGCGAACTCGACATTTACTCCATCTCCCCGCGCTTCTTCCCGCGCAACACCACTAAAGCCGTGGCCTTTTGCGGAATCGCCCGTCCGCGGCAGTTCTTCTCCGCTCTGCGGGAAACCGGTGTTCAAGTCACGGAGACCGTGGCCTTTCCTGACCATCACCGCTACGTCCGTGCGGACATCGACCGTCTGTTGCGGATAAAAGCGCGCGCGGGGGCTGAGGTTTTCGTCACCACGGAAAAAGATAACGTCAGATTGAAAGCGCTCTCGGTCCCACTGCAACCCTTGCAGATCGCGCCGTTACGCCTGGTTTTAGAGGACCCTAAGAACACCCTGGATCACATCCTGGCTGTACTGGAACAACGTTCGGGACTGCATATTACTCCCTCGGCATGAGAGAATTTGGTGTCTGAGACATGCATAAGAATTCCAAGCCCGTTGACCGCCTGGTAAGAATCATTGAGGATTTTCCCAAGCTCACCATCACTGTGCTGGGAGACCTGATTGCCGACGAATTTTTGTACGGCGAAATCTCGCGCGTTTCCCGCGAAGCGCCCGTGCTCATCCTGCGTCATCGCGAACGCACCGTGGTTCCCGGCGGCGCCGGTAACGCCATCTACAATCTGGCCGATCTCGGCGTGACCGTGCTGCCCGTGGGCGTCGTGGGAGAAGACGATGCTGGCCGCGCTTTGCTGCACGCCTTCCGCCAGAAACACATTTCCATTTCCGCCATCCGCAGAATCAAGGGCTATCG
Organism: Acidobacteriaceae bacterium; assembly: GCA_025357215.1. Classification (GTDB taxonomy): domain Bacteria; phylum Acidobacteriota; class Terriglobia; order Terriglobales; family Acidobacteriaceae; genus Angelobacter. Next base: position 2,907 of record JANXPR010000365.1, read on the forward strand.
CACCGTTACCAAGACGCGCATTCTGGCGGGCACCACGCACTCGCCGCGCCAGCAGGTCATCCGCGTTGACCAGGAGCCGGACGCTCCCCTGGACCGCAGCGCCGTCCGCGATCTGGTGTTAAAGACCCGCGGCTACGCGCGCGCGTCAGACGCATTGTTGATTTCCGACTATAACTACGGCGCCGCCACTCCGCAGATCTTTGAGCTGGTCCGTTCCCGTTCCACGTTGAGTAGTATTCCCGTAACTCTGGATTCGCGTTACCGCACGCTGGCGTACGTCGGTGTTACCGCGGCCACGCCGAATGAAGCCGAACTGGAAGAAGCTCTGCGTACGCGCATTGGCAATGACACGGAGCGTCTGATGGCTGCCGGCAAAGCCGTGATGCAAAAGATGCGGCTGAATTCGCTCCTCGTCACCCGCGGACGCGACGGCATGGTGGTCTTTACCCGCGGAGCCAAGCCCAACATGATTCCAATTTACGGGTCAGATGAAGTAGCGGACGTCACTGGAGCCGGCGATACCGTGATCGCCACCTACACCGCCGCGCTGGCCACCGGGGCCGATCCTGATTCCGCTGCCCGTCTCGCCAATTACGCCGGCGGAATCGTGGTGATGAAGCGTGGTACGGCCACCGTGACGCGTGCTGAACTATTGCGCGCCGTGATGGAAGGCTGATCTTGGCTTCCGCCCAAAAAGTTTTGTCTCTCTCTGAACTAACTGAGCAAGTCCAGCAGTGGCGTGCCGCCGGAGACCGGATCATTCTTACCAACGGTTGTTTTGATCTGTTGCACGTGGGCCACGTGCGCTATTTGCGCGCCGCCAAGCAACTCGGCGGACGGCTGATCGTCGGTTTGAATTCAGATTCCAGCGCTCGCGCCCTCAAGGGACCGGACCGACCGCGCATCCCTGAGAACGAACGCGCCGAAATTCTTGCTGCCCTGGCCGACGTGGACGCTGTCACTATTTTCAGTTCGCTGGACGTGCGCGACCTCGTCCGCGCCATCCGTCCGGACGTGCACGCCAAGGGCACCGACTACACCGCTGAAAACGTTCCTGAACGCGACGTTGTTTTGGCTTGCGGCGGACGTGTGGAGATTGTGGGCGATCCCAAAGACCACTCGACCACTGATTTGGTGAATGCTGATTTGGTGAATACTGATTTGGTGAAAAAAGCTCCACTCAGCAAACCGATTCCGGAAACACCCAAATGACCGGGACCGCGACGGCGACCACGCCCGTCTCAAATAATGTAAAAATCCTTGTCGTGCGCATGGGCGCGCTGGGTGACGTTCTGCACGCGTTGCCGGCGGCTACTGCCATCCGCGCTGCTCTGCCGGACGCAACCATTGGCTGGCTGGTGGAAGAGCGTTGGTCAGAACTGCTGACGGCGCGCCGCCACAAGGATGTTCCCACCGTTCGCGGACCGCAGCGCCCCGTCGTCGACTTGGTCCACACCGTCAACACCAAGCGCTGGCGTCAGCGATTTTTCCACGCCGCCACCATGGCGGAAATTCGCGGGGACATTCGGCGGCTCCGCCGCGCCGGTTACGACATCGCGCTCGACTTCCAGGGCAACGTCAAGTCCGCATTCTTCGCCAAGCTAAGTAAGCCGGCCGTGATTACCGGCTATCAGGACCCGCGCGAATCCGCTGCGCGCTATTTCTATGCGCAAAAATTTCCGCGCAACGGCGAACACGTAGTTGAACAGAATCTGGCGATGGCGAATCAGGCATTGCGCCAATACCTGGGGCAAATCGAAATGCCCATGACTGCCGCTCAGCTTCCGCTCGACCCCGCCGCCGAAACCTGGG
>JANXPR010000291.1 GCA_025357215.1 Acidobacteriaceae bacterium
ACTTCAAGCGGGTCAATTCGTAGAAGCGATTTTGCCAACACCCGACTACCCCTTTCAAATTCCGCGAATTTAACCATGGCTCCGCTGCGTCACTTTTTGCGCTTATGTGACGTAAAACCTAAACCTGTTATTTCCGGGGCGGAAGAAAAAGATGAAATCTTATTGGTCTTTCAGGCTCACCGATCTCGCGGCGTCAGGCGTGCCCGAAATGCCAATCGTATTCAAGCAACGGACAGTTTTTTCTAATAATCCTGAATAATTGCTTAAAGGCGGGAATTTGTTTCATTTTGATTCGGTACCCCCATTTGGCGTCCTTCATGATTGACCAAAACTATCCCTGTTCGATCCCGATGGCAACAACAAACGTGAAGCCTGATGAGAAAAAAGCTTGTAACGGTACCAAATTGAAACGTGTGCAATACTTTGCCTTTCACTATGCGATTCAGAGAAAATGTTGCACTCCTTTCGCCAAATGTCGCAGTAGGAAGCACTTTCACCGGCCAGAAACGAACTGACCTTATTGTTGTTGCCCGGCGGGCGGTTACGGTTTACTCCAAAACAAAGTGCGGCGGCAACAAGAGATCACATCGGACCCCTTGCAACCGCCGCTTATACAGTATTTTCTTAGACCGCTTGCTTATTGAGTTTGCACCGCGCACACGGCAATCGCCGCGGCTCCAGGCTCAAGTTTGGTGGCCTGGGCTGGCGTTAAACCGGCCGCGGGAAGACCGATATTCTTCTTCCCAGGAACAACCGGATGCGGTCCTCTGTGCACCGGAATGGGATAGAACCCGCCCGATGGATAGCAGGAGTTAGAAGGATAGTTAGGCGGCGGCGTTGAACTCCACGAAGAGTTGGTGGAAGCCACGTTGATGGCCGGCGCCGCTTTACTGGCGACAATGTTCCCCGGCGTGGTGGGGCTGGTACCAGCTTTCACAAAGAGGACATCGGCGTTGACGTTGATGCTGGAGTCAAACGTTCCATCCTTGCGGTTCGTCACGTTGCCGGAAGATCCGGAGAGCGCGTCTGGCTGCGGCAGAACGCTGGTGGAGATGGCGCCGCCGGAATTGTTAATGGTTACATACACGTCCACCGATTGCCCGTTGAACGTGACGCTGCTTTGGCTCTTCATGAACAGAGCGTATACGTTCACCGCGGCGGCCCCTCCGCCGGAGGGGAAATCCTGCGTGCGGTGCATGATGGTGTCTGTATTTCCGGTGGAAGACTGGATGGGCACGCCCTGCAATGGAACCACGCCCAAGCCCATCGTGCTCAAGTCAACCGAGGCTCCGGACCCCGTCTGGAAAAGGTCGTACCCAGCGGTCTGCGCCGGTACGGCCAGAGAAATGAAAATCAACATGCCAGCCAACACAGCTAGCGATCTGGCGAAACTACGAGAGAAGAAACGGTTCATGGATCACGCTCCTAACACTGACAATTACAGCCGTTGTGGAGCGGCCGCGTCTTCTCCTCAGTTGCTAAACGAAAAAAGAACGCGGCAGCAGAGGCCACCGCGTTCCAAAATGGGACAACGTATTGTTTATTTCTTGATGACCGGCTGGATAGCAGGCCGTTCGAATTTCTCTTTGATCTCTTCCACCGGCTCTCCGGGTTTCACTTTCTTGAATTCAACCTGCGGTGGGACTTTGAGTTTGAATATGGGCCCGCCACTCCTGGAGTACAGCAACACGAAGTGGGTACTGGTTTCCGGCCTGCCCACAAAGCACGACAGTGTGGAATGGAAGCCCTTGATAATCGCAAGCGCCTGGTTGGCAGCGGTTTTCTGTGGACCGAAGTTGTACATCAATTGCGAACCATCGGTGATGGTCCAGCGTCCGCTGATGTCCTGCACCGTCACGGTGGCGGTATTGAAGCCGATGCAATCTTCCCCGGCCATATTGCCGACCAGTGAAGCGCCTGAAACCAGCAGATAAGCATACGGAGGAGTCTGCTCACCGGGCAGCGTGGAGCCGACCGTGCAGTACTCGTTGGCGTGATAGTGCTGGATGACGGCCACAGCTTTGGTGGCATCCGCGGCCTGGCTGTCAAAATCAAACAGGTAGTGGCCGTTGTCTACCACCTTCCAGCGTCCGCCAACCGATTCGGCATGAGTGGTTGCGGGATTGAAAGAAAGACAACGCGCGCCGTTGCCACCTTCCGGAGGTCCACTGGGCGTAACCGGATGCTGGTGCGGATCTCCAGGCGCTGGCGCGGCTTCTGGCACGGGACCGCCAGGATAAAACCCGTTGGCGGGGAAGAAACATTCGTTGGGATAACCAATGGGCGGAATCGTGCTCCAAGTGGAATTGGTCGCGCCCAGCGTCACGGGCGGGGCCGCGCGGTGCGCCAGATGGGTCGCCGGATTCCTGACATCGGCTCCCGCGGCAACCACAATCACGTCCGAGTGTACGGTGAAACTTGAATCGAATGTTCCGTTAGCGCGGATGGTCAGTGTTCCAGTGGAATCCGGAAGTGCATCGGGCATGGGCAAAGTTTCCTGCCCGATGACTCCGTTTGAATGGTTCACCGTGATGTACACGTCCACCGCGTGCCCACTCATGCTCACCGGCCCGCTGTTTTTCAAGAACAGTGCGACAATCTGCAAAGGCACAGCTCCACCACCCGGAGGCACGTCATGCGTGCGGAACATGATAGTGTCCGTTGCTCCGGTGCACGCACAGATTGGCACGCCCTTGAGTTCAACCACGGTCGGCAACATTCCCGGCACACTGCTCAGGTTGATGCCCGCTCCAGGGCCGGTCTGCATCAAGTCATATCCGGAGCGCTGAGCCAGCGCAGCAGCCGAACTGAAGATAAGCAGCGCTACAACCGCAGTCACTGCCAGAAGTTTCACGAAGTTACGCAAGGAAAAACACCTCATTGTCGCCACTCTCCTTTGTGGTGCCCATGAGGATTACAGTCTCCCAAAATGGGAACGTCTTCTCCCATATTGCTAACTTTGCGGCCAAGGTTGTCCGAAAGCTCTTTTTCGCAAGCAAAACCCCTGCGGATTCGTTCCTATACTCGGGTTCGCCTAGATACTCTTACCTCCGCTGCGTTCAGCGCGCAGGAACCAGTAACTCCGGTGGAACCAGCCGCACATGTCGGTTTACACTTTCGCCTTCGGCCACGGTGACGGGTTCTCCCAACGCTTCCGCCGACTTTAGTATTTCCGAATCCAGCCAGGCTTGCGCTTCTATATCTTCAAAGGCAAAGAGCTTGTAATTGCCGGGTCGAACGCCCTTAAATACGAACAGCCCTTGCTCCTGGGTGGCGGCAGCACGAAACATCTGTCCGATTCGCCTTTGCTGCGGGTCCGCCGGAGCCAGCACCACGGTAGCCCGCTTGGGCTGATCGTTCTCCGTAACCACGCCGGAAACTTCCGCGCCGTTCCCGGCCAGAACAATCCGCAACAACCCCGGCTGCCCTTCGAGTACGCGAATTTCTCCGGTGAGTGCGTCGACGTCGCCGAAGGTGGCAGTCTTGATCCAAAGCCCATCTGGAAGGGAGTCAAGCCGGAAATCCCATAGACCCGGCGTCACACCGCTGAATTGCAGACTGCCATCGACGCCAATTTTGCTGGTGGGTTCCGGACCCAGAGTCAAGCCTTCCCACGGCGTCAGCCGCGCATTCATTTTTTGGAAATTGATGGAGGCTCCTCCTTCCATTTCCACTCTTCCGGAAATCTCAACCGATGATCGCAGCGTGATATTCACGTTCTCCACTTGCGCCGCACCACTCACTTCGAGCGGCACACGCGCGCCCATAGTCCGCCCGGCGTGGAGTTGTGATGCCACCACCCAATAGGAACCTGGGGCTACTCCGCGAAACTCAAATCTTCCGCTGGCCCGATCCACGACGGCTGACGCCCGGTCAATGAACGATGCAGCGTTGCCATCATTGTGCGCGAGCACGACTTGCATTTGACCGGCAGCGAGATGGTCATTGTTCAAGGGAGCTACCACCCGTCCCCGCACGGTAACCGCCGGCGTTTTCTTTAAACGGAAATCCGCGCTTTCCGCTTCCGAGCCTTCGCCTAAAGCAATTACCGAAGCCGACTCCAGGTCAGCGACGCCGGGATAGTAGAGGGCGGCGAAGGGCTGCTGCGCCTCAGGCATCAGCCCTCCTTTTTCCATTGGATGAGTGAGCGGCGCGCCCGGCAGTTTCGCGAGCAGAAAATATCTTCCAGCGGGCAAACCGAAAGCCCGATACTCTCCGCGATCATTAGAACTTGTGCCCGCCACGGCAACCAACTGTTTTCTGCCCGCGGCAAAGCTGAAACGCAACACCTGGACGCCAACCCCTTGCAGGGTGTCGCCGTCTTCATCCAACACGCGGCCGGAGATCGCACCCAGCGGGACCATTGGCAAGACCAGGTCCTTGATTTGTTGACCCGGAGCGAGGGCAATCACGCTTCCCGCTCCTTGCGGCGTCCTGGCTCCGTATGTCTGCCGCGCGAATCCTGGCCGCTCTGCCCATAACCGGTAAGAACCGGCCGGCACCGTGATGGCGAAATGTCCTTCGGAATCGGTAGCGGCGTTTACCGGCATTGCGGCATCCGCCGTCCCGGAAGCGACGCGGATGTAGCTTACATGCGCTTGTTTTACCGGCGCACCGGTAAGTTTGTTGGTGACCTGACCTTCGAGTAGAGCCGGTTCGGTTTGCACCGCTCCGAATGCCGCAACCTGAAACACAAAAAGGAAAAAGACAAAAAGACTTCGCATGGTCCGCTGACCCCGTTCCCCACCCCGCGCGTGACGGCGTTTTCATTCCTGCATAGCCATCCGCCTCATGCCCTATTATCAAAAACGCAAAAGAGGCAATCTTCTCCGGGATTGCTCTGATAGCAATGTCACCGCCAATCAGGCGGACGACTGCTTTGCCTTGCATCTTGCGGGCACTGACTTGCTTCGACATCTGTAGGGCTACGGCCAAGGTAGAACGCTCCGGCTCGCTGATAAGCATATGAATATGCTCGGGCATGACGACATAACCAAAAACGTCCAGAGGGGTACCAGCATCGCACGCGCTCCAGCGTCACTGACCGTCCGCGTTCCGCCGACACGAAGCGCTTCGGTTGGCCCCCGCCCTTTTGCGTCTCCGACGTTAAGAGTTGTTTCTTGGCGACAACCCCCCGATCTCAACTCTTCTCGGTGACGATCGAGTTTATTCTCTCGTTAACCTTAGACGTACCCTGCACCCCTACCCGGTCATCCCCGAAAAATATGGACTTAGCTCAACTCATCCCCGGAGATCATCCCCAGCTTTTCGGGGATGCCGCCATCGGTCGCATCGCTTGTGATGATAGGGTTCATTTACTATTCCGTTAACACCCTCGACACAAAGCTAACGGCCAAAAGCTAAAGACCTGCTTTTTTAAAGAGCTGCTTTTTTTCAAAGAACGTTTCTTCGCGCCGCCCTGGGGCAGTGCGCTGGCCTAGCTTAGCGCATTTCCGTGTGCGAATAAAGAACGAATTAGGACATCTTGACAGCCGAGCTTTGCGGAGGTGTTCGCTTTCGGACGGGTGGTGAGGAAAAGATCGCGCCGTCGCGCTGATCCGAGGAAAGGTTGTCTTCGATAGCAACTGCAAGTGATGAAATGCCTGTCACCACCGCCCTGAATTCTGCGCAACCCTTTCGGCATGGTTGGCTATTTTAATCCCACCCTTTGCTGCGCAAAGGATGGGGCACCCGCTGTATCGTTACTCGATCTTCATCGATCTCCATCACCGTCAAGAACGTGGAAGGGTGGGCCACCCGCCCCTAAAAGCTCCCGCCTGAAGCAGAGCTACTACTTGCTTTTACGGGGCACGCTTTAACTTCGAATAAAAACCAGTTGGAAGGAAGCTGCACTTCCTGAGGCGTACCGTTCGGCTGAGCGATTGTGCCCCAGTAGTGCACTCGTGCCTTATAGAACGCTGGCTTTTTAAAGAAGTCCTGGTCTAATGCCAGTGTGGTTTCAAAGCGTCTGGCCGAACCCACAGGAAGTTTGACAGAGGCACGTTCGGGCCTTACGCCTGAGATCGGATCGCTTCTTACGGAAAACAGCTCATGACGTGCAAAGCCTTCTTTCACATCGTAGGCAACAGCGTAATCCACTGCCTCACGTGTCCATTCGCGACTAATGGATACGTTCCTGGAACTGTTGTTTGTAACATACAACTCCAGTGTGAGCGATTTAGCCCCTGAGCAAACGGTCTGCTGCGGCAAAGCAGCCCTAACAGTGAGATCGTCCGGTGAGAGGGTTGATTCACGACATAACCCCTGGCCAGAAACCAAGAACAATACGGCGAAAGCAGTCTTAATTTTCATGGACATAGATTTTGTTCCTTTTAGTCCGGGTCCTTCGTGCCATGATTCGTTTTCTTATCCAAGTTCTGATTTCTCTGGTCAGCGCTGTTTTGAGCATCATCCGCTTTTTTCTGAGCGTTTGTGTGCATATCATTGTAAGCGCCTTGGGCGGCTTCTTGACCTGTCTTGCCTTCGCCGGTTCCCGTTGTTCCCGGCAGCGATGAGTCCAGTTTGTCCGCTTCTTCACGGTTTATTTGCTCGTGTTCTATCTCGTGTTTTTCGAGCTTGTCAACGGCGGCATCGAACTTGGACTGTTCGGCAGGATTGTCACTTTTCCATTGCGGCAATTCGACAGTTTGCTCCAATTTGACGTCGGCCTTCGTCAAAGTTACCGTGCCAGTGAATCCTCCTCCATCTTTTGGCGTCACGCCCGTCACTTTCTGTTCAGCGTTTACAATCTGCATTTTGGAAGATGTTGCACCAGCTTCATTCTTTCCCAAGTGTCGATTTGCATTGTTTAGTGCCTGCGATGCTGTCTTTCCCGTGACCGTGTAATGTTCTGTCTTTCTTGTTTCAATAACCGCAAGGCCATTCTCGTCGATAAATCTCAAGGGATTGTTACGCGCATAAGCGTATATGTTCCAACTCTGCGGATCACCCCGATGCTGATCGGCGAAAGGCCGGTCAGGGGAAGTCCACCGCCCCAGCGCATTCGAGTAGTATCTGGCCCCGAAGTAATCGAGGTTAGTCTCTCCGTCCCGCTCTTTGCCGGTGAATTTGTATTTGTTCGATCCGGCTGTTAGAGCATATTCGGCTCCGAAAGCCGAGTAATCCGACTCCTCTTCAATCGCTCCTGAGGCGGTAGCCACCACGCTGGTTGTGTTCAAGTGGTCAGACAGATAGTAGTGCACTGAGCCAGCAGCCAGATCAATCCGCGCTACACGCTTCCCGCCAAAATAAACGTACTCAGAAGTGATATTGCCCGTACCGTCACCTTCCGCCACCACGTTTCCACCAGCCGACCAATATCTTTTCACCGCAGCACCATTGCTGGTGTTGGACTTAAGCACACGCCGGCCATTGGCATCATAGGTGTAAGTCATCCCTGCCGTGGACTGGAGCCTGTTTTCCTGGTCATACACACCCTGCCCTGGCGCGGTGTAATTTGTGAGATTGCCCGCCGCGTCATAACCCAAGCCCGCCGCACGGTTATTGACGTCTCCTGCGAGCTGGAAGGTCCCGCCGTGCGCCTTGTTCGCCATGGGCGCGATCATCAAATTGCCCCACGCATCAATCGAGTACGTCTCGCCCCACGACATGGCCCCGGTGTTGGCCGCCGACCAACCCGAAGTCAGGCGGTTGAGCGCGTCGTAGGTAAACGACTGCGAACGGGTGGCGTCACGGTAATTGGTAATTCCCATCACGTTGCCGTTGTCTCCGGCATTCAGGTTGTAATTGTAGCCCCGGTCCATCAGGTTGCCGTGGTTCGCCGAGTCAATACAGGAATTTGGAACAGACCCCGACGAATACGCCGTAATCCGGCAAAGCTGCATGCGCGTGTTGTACAGGAAGCTGTTTGTAATCGTTCCGCCGTTCACCAGACTAGTCAGCGAGCTAGCGGCATTGTAAGCCGCGGAAGTTACGTAATTAGTCCCGTTGGAGTCTACGGCAGACACCAAGCGCCCAGCCGCGTCAGGAGTGTACGTGACCACGCGGCCGCTGGGATAGGTCAAGCTCTTCATCGACCCGTCAAGGTTATACGCGTAGCTGAGCGACTTGCTGATTCCCGCGATCACGCGCGTCTCGCCCGTCATGCGGCCAAGAATGTCGTACCCGTAACTGGCCGTCCCCGCCTGGTCGGCGAGAGAAGTCAACTTGCCCTTGGCGTTCGCGCCGGAATCGTAAACGTAACTCACCACCGGCGCGGCCAACGGACATGACAGCGCTCCATACGCCTTGCCCGTCACGCGATGCAGTTCGTCGTAACAGTAACTGACACTCTGCGTAGCGGCGCCTGTCTGGTTCGGCGCAGGCGAAGTCTTCTGCAACAACTCGCCGTCGGTATCGTACGCATACGTGATCGTCCCCGACTCGGGATTCTTGGCCGTGAGCAACCGCGACAGCGAATCGTAACTAAACCGCCTTACCCGCCACGGACTGCCCGCGTCCGAACTCGGCGCCGCGCTGCATCCCGTTGCTCCCAGCGTCCCCGGAGCCACGTTGCCGTGCTGCTCCACGCACAGCAGGTTGCCCAGTCCGTCATACTGGTACTGCGTGAGATACACGTGCGCGAACTGATTCAGGTCCGCTCCGGGGCGGGTGGCCCACCCTTGCGCCTTTGGATTCTATCCCTCACCCATACCATCGGGTGCCCCATCCTTTGCCGAGAAGCTGAGTTCTTGTTTTTCAGCTTCGCAGCAAAGGGTGGGAGATAATTACTCCGATCTTCACCGGACCCTGCTCCCCATAGCGATAATGACGAAAGCTGCTCCACTTCCACAGTTCCGGGGACGCAACCAAGCCGCGCTTTACCGGATTGCGATGCATGTAGCGCAGCTTCTCAATGTGCTTCCGCTGCGAGTAGACATTGAAATCATAGTAGCGGCGTTGCCAGAACGCGGGCTCTTTCTCGTCCTGCCAGATGTTCAGTTGACCCGCACGTTTCTTGCGTTTTCGGCAGGCGCTTGAAACTCGTTGCTTCAGCACCTGCATGGCCACCGACAACTTTCCGTGCGTTGGTTCGGTGACCAACAAATGAAAATGCTCCGGCATGACCACATAACCCCAGACGACGAAGTCATACTTCTGCCTTACTTCTTCCAGGATGTTGACGAAAAGATCGCGTCGTCGTGCTGAACCGAGGGAAGGTTGTCTTCGATAGCAACTGCAGGTGATGAAATGCCTGTCACCACCGCCCTGAATTCTGCGCAACCCTTTCGGCATGGTTGGCTATTTTAATCCCACCCTTTGCTGCGCAAAGGATGGGGCACCCGCTGTATCGTTACAATCTTCATCGATCTCCATCACCGTCAAGAACGTGGAAGGGTGGGCCACCCGCCTGATGAGAGAAGAGCAAGCGAATTCTCCTTAAGCTTGAAAAATAGCATGATCCCAATAACCGATGGTATTTCTGTCATTTACATATCCCGACGAGATTTTTGCGGACCACACCCGCGCTCGTCTTGGTTAGGAAATCTCTTCAGCCCTGCGAAAGGCCCAGAAGTCAAGCATATCTTCCCCCATCGTCACAGGCAGGCATGACTCTTCAATTGAGTATCCCTCCGGAAAATCCGCAATGACTTCTGTCCCGACGAACTGAATACGTTCAATATCTTCTTGCGTCACATCGCTGGAAACATAACCTCTAATCTGGATGTGGTTGTCCTTCAAGCCACATGTGACAGAAACTAGCCGACGTGTGACTTCTCCGAGGAGGGCACGTTGAATCGAAATCTTGAGCGTTATTAGCGGTTCAAAGTTACTCATGGGCGGGCCGGAACTATGTGAATACCATTACTTGAGTAGTGTATTATGCCGTTTGTAGTGGGAG
>JANXPR010000313.1 GCA_025357215.1 Acidobacteriaceae bacterium
CAACCAGTGCCGGCGCGCCGGCCTGGGTCACGGTGAAGGTGAGAGGCAGAGATGCGGGAACGTTCGGATCGGTGCCGCTTACCGTAAAGCTGCCAGGACCACCGGAGAACACCGTGATAGGCGGAACAGAAGCCACGGTGGGAGCCGACGCCGAGTTAATCGTAACGTTGGTGGTTGAGATGGAGGTTCCACCGCAGTTGGTCACTGCCAGGGTAACGGGCACAACTGTCGTGCCTGCAACCACCGGAGCCGTGTAAACCGGGTTCGCGATGTTCAGCGCGGAAAGAGTACCCGTTCCCGGAGGCGTCCAGGCAAACGTTAGCGGCACATCGCCCGTGGCGCTGCCGTTAAGAGTTACAGTTCCGCCGGAAGCCACGGTATACGGTCCACCAGCGTTGGCCACGGCAGAAGTGCAAAGCGGCGGCGGCGCAACGTTGCTGGGCCACGGATTCAGAACACCAGCGATCGTGCCTTGCGAAGATGTGTAACCGCCCTTGGCCAGGAAGTCGATGGAGTTGAAGTTGTTTTCGATGATCGGCTTGCCCGGCAGGTTCTCCGGCATACGGTAATCGGCAATGGGCGCGTGGTATTGACCAAAGATGATTCCGTTCGCGGCGGTCGCGGTCTGTCCTGGGATCCATGCGCCCTGCACCACGGCGCGTACTTCACGCGTCGGCGGCAGGAAGCTGTTGTTCGGCGGTCCCGTGCAATCTTTAAAGTTCAAAGGATCTGGCACGGTGAGTCCGCACGGCGGACGGAAGCGCCACCGGCCCGTGGATGCACCGGTAATCGGGCCCGGATCAACGCCGATGGTGCCCCAGTCACGATCACTGCTGGCGCCCGTCAGCGGAGCCAGATCGATCCCGTACAGGTGAACGTAGCGGCTGGGATCGGTGCTGAAGCCTTCAAAGCGTGTCATCACGGCAGCTTCGTTAGCGCCGACAACCGTCAGCCCGCCCGTACCGATGAACGAAACATCCACCGCCACATACACGGGGCTGGTTCCTGGCCAGGTGTAAATGGCCACGTTGTTGGTGATGGTATGAGCGGAGATATACGTTGAAGCCGCTCCCCCAGCCGGCCACGGACCTGCCGTCGGGCTGGCGCCGTCATGCACCAGGGTTCCAATGAACGTGACCCAGTCGCCTACTTCAATCGGAGCTTGTTTCGTGGCGTCAGGGGGCACACCCGGCAGAGCCACCGGATTGTTCGTCGTGATGAGCGAGGCAAAACCAGTCTGCGGGGCAACAGCGGCCGGGCGCTGGCTCTTGGGGCACAACGGATCGTCAGCGTTACCGGCAATGTTGGGATCGGCCAGCACGCGAGGAATACACATGGGGAAGCCGCTTACGCTGCGGATGGTCGGGTTGTCCTGGTCCACGGTGAAGCGCATGTCCGGCGTGATCGCGCGGCCGTAGCGACCGGTACCGGTGGCGCCCACGGCGGGGTCGTTGAGTTGCACGCGCGCGCCGGTGGCGCAATTGTTCAGAATGCCGCCCACACGGAGTTCGCCTGTGGCGTAGCTGATGCAATTAACGAAACCTTGGCCGGTATTAAAGGCCTGCTGCGAGATGGTAACCAGGCCGGCAATGTAAACATCATTGACGCGGTTACCTACCACGCGTGCTTCATAAGTGGTCAAGGGCGCTGGCGAATCGGCTAGGGCCATACCTGTTTGTGTGGGACCGTACGGCGCTGGAGCCAATGAGAACAACTCAGCCCACGTCAGAGCGTTGGCCGGCAGGATCACAATCGTTTCCGATGGGATGGTGATCAGGTGGCCGTTCACGGTAATGAAGCCGCCCTGGTGCGCGCCTACTCCGCTGCCGCTGCCTGCGCCGCCCAATGTGGCGGACTGGATGAAGCCGGTGATGTCGAATTGCGTGGAAGCCGCGATCGGGGTCTGTCCCCAGGCGCTGGCGATGGCCATCAGGGAGATCAACAGCAAACCTACAAAGCGGGTGGTGGTGGCGGCAAAGGTCCGCGTTGCGGACCGTGTGGATTTACTGCAAGGCTTTGGCGATCCTGCAGTCCGTTTAATTTCTTCCGTCTTCATGAGAGTCACTCATCCTTAATGCGTTTCAAGCGCACAAATCTCAGGCCCTTGAGCGGGAGCTCCGCAAAAATCTCTCCGGCTCTTTCGCGCACACGTATGCGAATGCTTGCGGGGTGTGGCTTTCGCATCACTTGCAGCGCGAACGAACAAGTATTCAGTTTTGGCTGTGGATTGCTGGTTTCCTGTCCCGGTACAGGCCCTCCGGAAGTTGTGTCAGCTAGGAGGTGCGGTCTGCGATCAGCCCGCGGTCTGTTGTCAGTGAAACAGCGCCGGGCTTGTTGCCAACGCGCACAGCACAGCGCGCGTGGGCCCCGGAGTGAGGTTGGCAAGTACCTGGGGGTTCTTTCTTTTTGCCAGCCTCGGTCTTACCGTCCCATGAATGTGAACTTTGTTATTTCACATTCATGTTGTGATCTTTGCTTCTTGTCTATGTAGTGGAGAGGCTGGGACTCAAAAAATAGGTTTGCCAACATTAATTGCTTTAATCACACGTTTTCGCGGAGATAAAAACCGTTTTCTCGAGCTACAGTTTCAGCAAGCAATCATGCGGGTATTTACAACTCTTAACATTTAAAGGAAAAACCAGGGTGGGGCGAAAGGAAGTGCAACCCACCTGATGGTTCGCTCAGGGTTTTTCCGAAGCTTAGTCAGGTGAGTAGACCGGAGATTTGCGGAGACTTTAAGCGTGAGCGGGACGACGCGGGAAATGATTCCGGTCTCACCTTCGCTACACGTAACGCCTGGTTCAAGAAAAACGCACCGGCAGGAGTGCCGGTGCCACACGATTCTCTTATGCCCTACTTCCCTCTTATCCTCAACCCGGCGCGTTCTTCCAGCAGCATGATGGTCGCGGCGTAATCCAGATCGTCAAAGCCGGCCTTGCTGGCTTCTTCGTAGATCTCCTCAATCTTGGTGACGCCGGGCAGGTCCACGCCGTGTTCCTTCGCGGCGTCCATCATCAGGCGTATGTCTTTATGCATAAGCTTGAGCGGGAAGTTCGCCGTGAAGTCATTGGCCAGGATGAAAGGCTTCTTGTATTCCGCCACGCCCGACCGAATCATGGACGCTTCAATCAACTGGAACATCTTCTCAGGCGGCACGCCGAGCTTCTTGGCCAGCGTAAGGCTCTCGCACAAGCCTTCATAGATGAACACAATGTTCATGTTCTGGGCCAGCTTGGCCGAGAGACCTTTGCCGTTATCGCCCATGTGGATGACCTGCTTGCCCATGGCGCGCAGCAGAGGCTCCACGCGTTCAATGTTGTGTGGCGCGCCGCCGATCATAAAGATCAACTGGCCGCTTTCGGCGGCAACTTTGGAACCGGTGACGGGCGCGTCCAGCAAATCGCAACCCAGTTCCTGCAGACCTTCCATGATGGTCAGACTCGCCGAAGGCGAGATGGTGCTGGAGTCCACCACAATCGTCCCGCTGCTCAGGCCGGAACTGGCGCCGCTGGGACCAAAGATCACGCCTTGGACCGCTTTGGTGTCAGACACGCAGACCCAAACAGCTTCTTTGCCGCGGACGGCTTCAGCCGGCGTGGCGGCGGTGGTGGCCCCAGAAACTTCCTTGGGGGTACGGTTCCAGACGGTGACTTCGTGTCCGGCTTTGACCAGATTGGCGGCCATTGGCCGGCCCATGATTCCAAGACCTAAAAAGGCTACTCGCATATGCTTGAAATTAAAAATACTGGAGCGGATTGCGTCAAGCCCTGCATCACGATATCCGTGTGATTTGTCGCCGCACAGCCTCAATCCGCCATTTTGTCCGCATTAACATCCCCTTTTTCCACCGGGTTCATCTCAGCCAGCGCAGCGTTTGCGGTGATACAATTTTCGTTTGGCCTATTCTCTGAAAAGGATTCATTTGCCATGTCTCAAGCGACCCTGCAAAACTCCCACGCCGCGCCCGCGCCCCTGGTGGCCCTCACGGAAGACGAAACCCTGTTTCGGGAGAACATACGGCAGTTTGCCGACGAGAGCATTCGTCCCAAGGTCCGCGAGATGGACGAAAAAGCTATCTTCGAAAAAAGCTTGATCGACCAGTTCTTCCAACTTGGACTCATGGGCATTGAAATTCCCGAGCAATACGGCGGCGCCGGCGGGACGTTCTTTGAAGCCATTCTCGCCGTGGAAGAAGTCTCCAAGGTCGATCCTTCCGCGGGAGTGATTGTCGATGTGCAGAACACGCTGGTGAACAATGCCCTGGTGCGCTGGACCAACGACGATCAAAAGAAACGCTATCTCCCCCGCCAGGCCGCGGACACCGTGGGCGCTTACGCTCTGAGCGAAGCCAGTTCCGGTTCAGACGCCTTCGCCATGCAAACGCGCGCCGAGAAGAAAGGCAGCGACTACGTCCTGAACGGCCGCAAGCTGTGGATCACCAATGCCAAGGAAGCTGGCGTGTTCATTCTGTTCGCCACGCTTGATCCGGCCGCGGGATACAAAGGCATCACGGCGTTCATCGTTGAGAAAAATTTTCCCGGCTTCAGTGTCGGCAAGAAAGAAGACAAACTGGGTATCCGCGCTTCCAGCACTTGCGAACTGATCATGGAAGACTGCAAGGTCCCGGGCAGCAACGTACTCGGTGAAGTAGGCAAGGGCTACAAAATCGCCATTGAGACGCTCAATGAAGGCCGCATTGGCATTGGCGCACAGATGCTCGGCTTGGCACGCGGCGCATGGGAAAGCGCGCTGAAATATTCGCAAGAACGCAAACAGTTTGGCAAGTCGATCTCCGAATACCAGGGCATCCAGTTCCAACTGGCGCAGATGGCCACCGAGATTGAAGCCGTCCGCATGTTGGTCTACAACGCAGCCCGCATGAAGGATGCCGGCATGAATTTTGTGAAAGAAGCGGCCATGACCAAGCTGTTTGCTTCGCAAGTTGCGGAACGCGTCTCGTCACTGGCCGTGGAAATTTACGGCGGATACGGGTTCACCAAGGACTATCCGGTGGAAAAGTACTGGCGTGATTCCAAAATCGGCAAGATTTATGAAGGCACGTCGAACATGCAATTACAGACCATTGCCAAGATGCTGTTGGGCGGAAAATAGACTTATCGCTTCAAGAGACCAATAAATAGCATATAATCAATGAGTTGCAGGGGGTGGCCTGCCTGCTAACCCCCGCCGCATTGTGTCCGCCGATTGCGTGGTTTAAACTACCGCCAACCCGGCCCAAGCCCCCAAGGCGGTAAAGTCAGGAGTTGATCGTGGGACAGGACTCCCAAAGGGAGTTGCAAGACCTTATCACCGTGCATCGGTTCTATGTTGGGCTTTTGGAAAAAGGCCTGGGACATGGAGTGCCTGTGCCTGCGGAAATAGTGCAGGCCATCGAAAAGCCGGAGAACGCGGCGCAACTCACCGAAAAAGTTAGAAATTGGTTGGACGTGTTGGATCTTGCCACCACGCCTCCGCTGATTCGCGATTCCCTCAAAGGCCTTCCCGGCAATGAGATCGCGCATGCCCTGTTGCGTTATTTCGTCACCAAGTGCTCCTTGCGTTCCGGAGACCGTGACAAGGCAGACTGCATCATTACATTTCTATTCCGCAATCCTCCGCAGCCAAGCGCCGGCGGACCAGCGGCCTGGCAGCGTCCGGAAGTGGATGCCTCCTACTTTTTCATTTCGCAAGCGGCGCTGGGCTACGAAGGTGATTTGTATAAAGCGCTGGCCGACGTGGAATACGGCTCCATGCCGCAGGAACATCTTCAACTGCTGCAGGAATTTGAAT
>JANXPR010000320.1 GCA_025357215.1 Acidobacteriaceae bacterium
TTCCTTCCATCTCTTCACGTCCGCCGGCAGCAATGCTTCTCCGGCCAGCACCACCCACCTCAGTCCCGC
Organism: Acidobacteriaceae bacterium; assembly: GCA_025357215.1. Lineage (GTDB taxonomy): Bacteria > Acidobacteriota > Terriglobia > Terriglobales > Acidobacteriaceae > Angelobacter. The sequence continues at coordinate 70 of JANXPR010000320.1, forward strand.
AAAATATCTCGACTCCAACTTCTCGTTCAGCATCGCCCGCAGGACTGACGGCACGCAGTGCAATACTTCGACTCCTTCCACGTCGATCCAGTCAACCAACCGTCCCACTTCCAACACGATATCCCGCTTCTCCGGCGCGCACACCACACCGCCAGCGCACAGCGGCACGAACGCATCTTTCAGGTATCCATCAAACGAGCACGACGCCAGCTGGCTGACCCGCGTTCCTTCTCCCACTCCCAGCACTTCGGCTTCCCACCGCGCAAAATGGTCGATCCCTTTCAGTCTTCCCAGGATCGCCTTCGGCTTCCCCGTACTTCCCGACGTAAAGTAGATCGAACATCCTTCGTCTCCGTCCCGCTGTACTTCCGGACGGCTTATCTCTTCATGCCTGATCTCTTCTCCGTCCAGTTCCCAAATTCGCCCTGGCGCTTTTACTCCCAACTCTGCCAGCTTCCCGGCGTACTTACTCTCCGCCAGATACCACTCCAGCTTCACCTGCTCCACCATCCCCTGCAGCCGCTTCACTGGAAACCCCGGATCCAGCGGCACAAACACGCAGCCTGCTTTCAGCACTCCCAGTATCCCGGTAATCACCTCGACCGGGTCCTGTCCCACGATTCCCACCAGTGTTCCGGCTTCCGCCCCTGCTCCCAGCAAACGGTTCGCTACCTGGTTCGATCTCTTCTCCAACTCCCCATACGTCACCGCCCGCCCCACCTGCTCGACCGCCACCGCCCCTTCCATCCGCACCGCTACCTCGCTGAATAAATCAGCCACGCTGCGAAAGGATTTCCGAAGAGCCGGAGGCGCCGTTATGGTTTCTGATCTCATGCTTTTGATTACCTGAAATGTTCCGGCTGGCTGGAAGCTATTCCGACATCGCTACCAGTGTCTTGCGACTTCCGACGAAAGGCATTCGTCCGTGCGAGACCATCACGTTATCCACCATGAGCAAGTCCCCTTCTTCCCAGGGGAAAATGACGGATTTCCTATTCATGGTCTCGCGGATTTCATGAAGGTCTTCGACGCTGATAGGGGTCCCATCGCCAAAGCAAACATCTTGCGGAAGGTCTGAAGGATCTTTGTAAGCCGATAACAAAGATTGATAGATTTCAGAAGGATAGTCGGAAAAGTGAAACTGTGGAGCCTGGTTAAACCATACTTCCTCACCCGTGCTCGGATGAGAGACTATTCCGGAAAGAGTCTGATGCAATCGCAGACCATCATCGCTCTTCCATTCAAAGGCAACGTCATGGGCGCGGCAGTAGTCTTCGACAACCGCCTTTTCCTTGGTCTGAAACGCAGTTTGCCAAGACAAACCGAATCCCTGACCTCCATGAAGGTTGCGCAAATACCGGACCCGGCGGTTTTTGAATTCCTCCACAATCCTGGGCGGTAGTTCAGCGAGTACATCCCGGTTATCGGCCACCGGAGTTTCACCGCCCCGCTCCGCGGCCTTGATGCACCCAAAAAACAGCTTCGCCGGCCAGCGATTCGAATAGGAATACTCGCTGTGCATTGATAAGCGATACTCAGCGGGATATTCCGTTGAAGTGTAAACACCCGCAGTCAACTTCGTCCGCGGAACATTTTCTTCCATGGATTCAATCAGGCGCGTGGAGATTGCTCTGCTGACGCGCGCAAATGCCGCTGGAGTGTTCACCCCAAAACCACGGAACAAAACCGCTCCATGCTCCAACAATTTCCGGTCGACTACATCTTTGTTGTCCTTGAACCAGGAAACAAGCAGGTTCTGATCGACCTTTCCGTTTTCCACGCTCTCCACGAGCCAGGGCAATTTGTTCTTATCGTTCAAGAGTCTTGTCTTGACCATGACACCCTTCCTTATCTGAATCGCGTTGAAAAGACTTTGCGACTCGGCCCTTTAGAAGTTCCTTCTCCACCGGACGTCCGGCTTAGCAATGCCCACAACGCACGCTGACTTCCGTTTCAATCCAAACTGCTGTTGAATCCACAAATCATTTCGCTGCTCTCTTCCTGCCGCTCCAGGAAAACAGCCGACACTGCTTTCGACGAATCCTTTGCCATCTCTTCCAGAACGTTGCAATAGTCATCGAGCATCTGCCGAATGGTGTCAGGGTCAAAGAGGTCCTGGTCGAACTCCATTTCGCCGGCGATGCCGTGGGGGGTTTCTTCCAGGATGAGGGAGAGTTCAAAACGGGCGTTGCCGCGCTTGCCTTCAAAGCGTTCCAGTTCGAGTCCGGCCAGGGAGAGTTGTTCGCGCCGCGCACTCTCCATCTGAAACCACACTGGATACAAACGTTCCCCGCCAGTTACGCCCCACTCTCCGCCCAGCTCTTCCACCAGTTTCTCCGGCGGCATCTGGTGGCCATAACTTTCAAGACACACTTCCCGTACCCGTCCCAGAACTTCCCGCAGCGTCGGGCCTCGGCTCACGTCCACGCGCAGCAACAACGTGTTGGCCAGGAACCCGATCAGTTTTTCTACTTCTTCCCGTTCCCGGTTGGCGATCACCGTTCCCACCACCACGTCTTCCTGCCCCGTGTACTGGTTCAGCAGCACCACAAAACCACTCAACATCGTCATGTACAGAGT
>JANXPR010000346.1 GCA_025357215.1 Acidobacteriaceae bacterium
CCCAATCCTCCCCAATCGCGTTTACGGCATACTTCAGTAAACGCAGCAACGGGAGTTGCCTGCCGGCGTCGCCGTGTGTCCCGAATTACGCCAGAGAGTAAGCCTTTTTAGGACACGAGGCGCCCCACGAACCACTTGGCAACCTCAACTCCTGACATCTTGAGCGAAGCGACGCTGCAAGCTCGCCGTCGCGTAGTCGAAAGATCCCGAAAATCTCTCATGCACCACGCCGCTTTAGGGAGTTCTCGCCAGGCTTTTAAAAAGCCTAACCTTTGCAGCGAGGACTGGCCACAGGCCACATGCCATTTCAGTCATCAATTTTGGCAATTCCGGCGATCTTGGCAATTCAGCTAGCCCCTTTTCCCCTTGTTGACTTGCCCTTTCCGCCCTCGGTACAATCGTAATTGAAATTGAAATTGAAATTCATTTTCAAAATCGAAGCGTTACCCTTTTGAAACCATGTTTCAGGCCTTGGTGGTCACATTGCGGGAAGGCGTGGAAGCCGCGCTCATCGTCGGCATCACCCTGGTTTATCTGGCCAAAATCGGCCGCCCGGACTTGCGCAAGACCGTCTATGCCGCCCTGATATCGGCGTTTATCGCCAGCGTGGCCGGGGCCGTAATCCTTTCCTACCTCCCCATCAGCCAGGACGCTTTTGAAGGCTGGGTCATGCTGCTGGCCGCCGTCTTGGTCGTGGGCATGATCATCTTCATGATGCGCACCGCTCGCAAACTGAAGGGCGAAATTGAAGGCAAAGTCAGCCAGCTTGCCACCGGCAGTTCCCGCGGCGGCTTGTTCGCGTTCGTCTTCTTTATGGTCTTCCGTGAAGGCCTGGAGACCGTAGTCATCCTCTCGGGCGTGTCCCTCAACTCCACCGAGCTGATGAGTTTCCTCGGCACGCTGCTCGGCGTAGGCTTGGCCGTAGTCTTTGGAATCATGTTCGTTAAGGGGAGCGTCCGCGTGGACTTGCGCAAGTTCTTCCGCGTCACGACGATCATTCTTCTGTTCGTCGCCGCCCAGTTGATCATCAGCGGCCTGCATGAGCTTTCAGAAACCGGGGTCATCCCCTCGAGCAAGCGCGAGATGGCTATGATCGGGCCCATCGTTCGCAATGATTACTTCTTCCCTATCACCATGCTGGCTCTGGCCGCGTTGATGGTGTTGCTGGAATACCGTCGCCGCAAACCGGACACGGCTGCGGGATCGCCAGCCAGTTCGGGCGCAAGTCCACAAACCGCTAACGACGCCCCGGCCAACAAAGCCGAGGCCCGCAAGCAAGAGTGGACCGCCCGTCGCGAGCGCCTGTGGGCCAACCTGGTGGTCGGCTTTGCGTTCATATTCATCGTGATGGTCACCGCCGGATTTCTTACGGCGCAAGGCCCTCAGCTTTCTGAAGCCACGGCCATTGAATTCGACAAGAACGGACGCGCCAACATCCCGGACAAAGACCTGGCCGAAGGCGACCTGCGCCGCTACAGCGCCGAAGTCGATGGCGTGAAGGTCCGCTTTCTTCTTTACCGCAAGCCGGACGGCAAAGTGGCCGCCATCTTTGACGCCTGTGAAATCTGCGGCTCCGTGGGTTTCTACAAATCCAGCAATGGGTTGGTCTGCAAGAATTGCGCCGCGCCCATCAACCCGCAGAGCGTGGGCCAGGCTGGCGGTTGCAATCCAATTCCGCTGCAATCAACCCAGGAAGGCGATGCGGTTGTGATTAAAATCACAGACCTCAGGCCTGAGCTCAGGCAATTCTCACACTAAGATGTTTTTCCGACTGCTTTTCGAGTCATTCCGCCGCCAGAAGAGACGCAAGTCCGTCGCGCTGCTGGCTATTGCTCTGGGCATGAGCATTGCCACCGCCATGATCGCGCTGGGCAATGACGTAGGCGACAAAATGAACCAGGAGCTTCGCACCATCGGCGCCAACCTGGTCCTTACGCCAATTGAAGACACCTTGGACGTGAATCTTGGCGGTGTGAACCTCAAGCCTGCCAGCGAAGGCGCATACATCCCGGAAGCTGACCTGGCCAAGATGAAAGGCATTTTCTGGGGACACAACATCAAAGGCTTTGTCCCCACCCTTTCTGATCGACAGACTTTTTTTGCCAACGGCCACAAGCTCGACGCCGAACTCATCGGCACCTATTTCGAACAACCTTTCCGTTACGGTAAAGACCAGTACACAACCGGCGCGCGCGGCGTGAACGCCTGGTGGCAAGTCTCCGGCGCATGGCCGCAGGACTATCGCGACTGGCCCCAGACGCACGATCCGCAAGTCCTGGTCGGAAGCAAGCTGGCAGAAACGTCGGGCATCAAAATCGGTGACGATCTTGAAGTCCGTGGACGCCGCTTACAAGTCAGCGGCATCCTCAACACCGGCGGCGAAGAAGACCAGGCCATTGTCGCGCCGCTACATATCGTCCAGGAAATTCTCGGCCAGCCCGGCAAAGTTCGCCGCGTGGTAGTCAGCGCGCTTACCAAGCCGGAAGACAATTTTGGCCGCCGCGACCCATCGAAGATGACGCCCGCCGACCGCGACCGCTGGTATTGCTCGCCCTACGCCAACTCCATTGCCTTCCAGATTCATGAAACACTGCCCAACGTTCGCGTGGACCAGATCCGTCAGGTGGAACAGAACCAAGGCAAGCTGCTGAGCCGCGTTTCCGGCATGATGCTGCTGCTGACCTTCGCGACGTTGCTTGCTTCGGCGCTGGCTATCTCCGCAGCCATGGCCGCAACAGTTCTTGAGCGCCGTAATGAAGTCGGCTTGATGAAGTCTCTCGGCGCCAGCAACGGCGTGGTCGCTTCACTGTTCTTTACTGAAGCCGGTTTGCTCGCCTTGGCTGGCGCACTGATTGGCTTTGCCGCCGGAGCCGTTCTCGCGCGTCGCATCGGCGAAAGTATTTTTGGCTCGGCGATTGCCGTTCACCCCGTTGTCCTGGCCGTGGTAATCTGCGCCGCCCTTCTCGTTACGTTCCTGGGAAGCGCGAGCGCCGTGCGTAAGGCCATGCAGTTTGATCCGGCTGTTGTTCTGCGGGGTGACGCATGAACGCGCTGAGGGGTGATGCATGAACGTGCGAGGTGAAGAACAATGACTCGCCGCCAGCTCTTCCTGCGTCTCCTCGTCCGTGCGGCGTGGGTACGTAAGGACCGCGCTCTCACCGCGCTGATCTCCGTGGCCGTGGTCGCGACCATCGCCACCGCCGGACTCACTGTCTATTTCGACCTGGAAAACAAACTCAGCCGCGAGTTTCGCAGCTTCGGCGCCAACGTCGTCGTCAGCAAAGCAACCGGCGTCCTCAGCGCCGACGAGCAAACCAAAATCATTTCTGCTCTCGGTGGCAAAGGTGAAGTTGTCCCCGTGGCTTACGCCATCGCCACCGCGTCCAACGGATCGAAAGTTGTCGTCGGTGGCGCCGATCTTGAAAAGCTCCGCAAGCTGAATTCCTGGTGGGCCATTGGCGAAGCCAAACCCGATCTGAAGACTGTCCCGAAACCCGGCAACGCGCTCATCGGCTCGCGCGCCTCGGAAACCATCTCCCACGGAGAAGCCTTCAAAGTCTCCTTCGGCCACGGCGGCGGAGAAATTCATCCCCAAGCCACCTTTCACTCCGGCTCTGACGACGACAGCCGCATCTATATCCCGCTCGACGACTTCATCCGCTGGACTGGCGTTGAACCCAACACCGCACTCGTCCGTATCGACGGCCGTCCCCAGGAAATTCAGGACGCCATAGCCAAGCTGACCGCTGCACTTCCCGCCGCAGAAGTGAGGCCCGTGCGCCAAATCACTGAAGCGCAGACAGCAGTCATCGGCAAGACCCGTTCACTCGTCCTTGCCGCGTCTGGCGCAGTCGTCGTACTGATCATGCTGTGCATGGTCGCCACGTTCACCAGCTCCGTGATGGAACGCCGCCGCGATTTCGCTGTGATGAAAGCGCTGGGAGCGTCCAACCGGATGGTAAATTTCCTGTTCGCCGCGGAAGCCTCGCTGCTCGCGCTGGCCGGAGCCGCCGGAGGCTACCTGCTGGGCTGTGGCCTGGCCTTCTGGATCGGCAAAGCAAACTTCGACTCCGCCATCTGGCCGCAACCTATGTTAGTGATACCGGTCTTACTCGGCAGCATGGCGCTGGCGCTGCTGGCGTCCACGGCGCCGTTACGCCTGTTGCAACAAATTCAGCCCGCAGGGATACTCCGAGGGGAATAATGCCTATCGAGCTCAAAAACGTCTCGCGCACTTACAAAAGCAATGTCGAAGTGCGCGCGCTGGACAACGTTTCCCTTACCGTGGCCGCCGGCGAATGGCTGGCCATCATGGGCCCATCCGGCTCCGGCAAATCCACTCTGGTCAACCTGCTCGGCTGCCTGGACCAGCCCACCAGCGGAGAAATCTGGATTCACGGCGCCAACGTCTCGCAGATGACGCCCGCTGAACTCAACCGCTTCCGCGCCGAAAAGATCGGCTTCATCTTTCAACAGTTCCACCTGATCCCCTACCTCACCGCCATTGAAAACGTGATGCTGGCGCAATACTTCCATAGTATGACGGACAAGACTGAAGCCCTGGCTGCGCTCGACCGCGTTGGCTTGCTCGAACGCGCCGACCACTTGCCTTCTCAGCTTTCCGGCGGCGAACAGCAACGCGTGTGTATTGCGCGTGCTCTGATCAATGATCCGCAAATCGTCCTGGCCGACGAGCCCACAGGCAACCTGGACCAGAACAACGAAGAAATCGTCCTGAAGCAGCTCCGCGACCTGCACGCCCAGGGACGCACCATCATCATGGTCACGCACGATCCTGACGTTGCCCGCCTCGCCGATCGCTTGCTCGAACTGCATCACGGCAAGATCGCTTCGCAAGAAACCTTCCAGATGTCCGACGAAGAACAGTTTGACGAAGTTCTGGAAGAACTCTGGGTGCTGGCCGAAAACGGCGAGCCCGCCGAACTGGGCCGCGTGGAAGTGGAAGGCAACCTGCCCATGGGCATGGCCGTGGAGCGCATGCAGACCATGGGACTGGTCGAGCTCGCAGCCCATACCGATGCGCCGCACACCCACAAACAGGTGCTCAACCGTTGCCACGTGGCGTTCCGTCCTCCCAGCGACGCCACCGACCACGGCGACCAGATGATTTACTTCACGGAAAAAGGGCGCAAGCGTGCCGAAGACGTGATCCGCCGTCACCGTCTGGCCGAGCAGCTCTTCACTCACACCTTCCAGGTAGCTGACGAAAAAGAAGTTGCCGAGCAGGCCTGCAAGTTCGAGCACATCCTTTCGCCGGAAGCCACCGACCGTATCTGCAC
>JANXPR010000362.1 GCA_025357215.1 Acidobacteriaceae bacterium
TACGGCGCAATGGACGGCGCGGCGCGCTTCAGCCAGCGCGACTCCATGGCCACGATTCTGATCACGGCCATCAACATTATTGCCGGATTCCTGATCGGCGTCTTTCAGTTGGGCATCCCGCTGACCGAAGCGCTCAAGACGTACACAGTGCTTACGGTCGGTGACGGACTGGTCACGCTGATTCCTTCGCTACTGGTTTCAGTGGCCGGCGGCATGGTGGTAACGCGTACCGCCTCAGACCAAAGCCTGGGCAATCAGTTGACCCAGCAGTTGTTCTTTAAGTCCAGACCGCTCTGGATCGCCAGCGCCGTGATGTTGTTCCTGGGCCTGGTACCTGGCCTGCCAAAGATTCCTTTCTTTGCGATCGCGATTGGCGTTGGCGCGCTTGCTCGTTATCGCGGCAAGAATGAAGTGAAAGCGGCGTTGCAAAAAGCAGCTCCGGCGGAAGAACCGAAAAAGGCTGCCGCAGATTCCGTGGAGCAGTTGCTCAAGTTGGACGAGCTTGGTTTGGAAGTGGGCTACGGCCTGGTCGCACTGGTGGACGAAAAGCAGGGTGGACAGCTGTTGCAGCGCGTTCGCGCGTTACGGCGTCATCTGGCAACGCAACTGGGATTCATGGTGCCCGCTGTCCACATCACGGACAACATGAAGCTGCGTGCGCGTGAGTATGTGATCTCGCTGCGCGGAGTGGAAGTGGCGCGCTGGGAGATGGCCGCGGATTGCGTGCTGGCCATCAGCTCGGAGAGCGATCCGCCGCCGTTGCAGGGAGTTGAGACCAAAGAGCCGGCGTTTGGCGTTATCGCCAAATGGATTTCTCCGGCGCAACAGGAACAGGCTCTGGCGCTTGGCTACGTTGTGGTTGATCAGACCTCCGCCATGGCTTCGCACCTTTCAGAAGTCATTAAGCAATACGCGCAGGAACTGCTCACTCGCCAGGAAACCAAGCGCTTGCTGGATTCACTCGCAGACGCTCAGCCTAAGCTGATCGAAGAGCTGGTTCCCAAACTGCTGAGCCTGGGTGAAGTACAGAAGGTCCTGCAACAGCTGCTGCGCGAGCAAGTTTCCATTCGCGACCTGACGCTGATTCTGGAAACCCTGGTGGATACGGCTCCGCTCACCAAAAACCCGGTATTCCTGATCGAAGCCGTTCGCCAGGCTATGGGACGGAGCCTGGTGCGTCCGTTCCTGAGCGACGACGGTAAGCTGCGAGTGGTTGCACTGGAAACAGGGATGGAAGAGGAAGTAATCCGCACTTTTGGGGCGCAGGCCCCGGCCCACCAGATCCCAGGACTTCAGCCGTCCTTATTAAAGAGGTTGGTGGATGGGCTGCGGGGACTACTGGGCGAAGAATATGCAGCCGCAACACCGGTACTTTTATGCAGCAGCCCGGCCAGATTCCACTTACGCCGTCTTTTAGAGCCAATTTTGCCCAAAGTGGTCGTACTTTCGCCCGGAGAAGTGCCCTCCAGGGTGGCAATCCAGGCAATTGGGACCGTGCGGTAAACCCTAGAGTACAAATGCCGATTATCCAACTTAAGAGGTAAGACCTGATGAGCGCAGCAAAACAATACGAGTCAGCCATGCAGGTGGAAGCCGTGGATCGCGACCAACTGATCCAGGAAATGCTAGTCCAGGTAAAGTACATTGCGCGGCGCATTCACGAGCGGTTGCCGCAACACGTCCCCTTTGACGACCTGGTGCAAGCCGGCGTGGTCGGATTGCTGGATGCGGTCAATAAATTTGATCCCAGCAAGAACACGCAGCTTAAGACCTATGCCAAGTTCCGCATCCGCGGCGCCATTTTAGATAGCTTGCGCGAATGCGATTGGGGACCGCGCGATCTTCGCCGGCAAGCCCGCCAAGTGGAAGACACGCAAAGCCGCCTGCGCAACACGCTGGGCCGCGCTCCCACGGAAGAAGAAATTTCCGCCGAGCTGGGATTGGGCCTCACCGAATATCACGAATTGCTGGGGACGCTCCACGGATTGACCCTGGGGTCGCTGGAAGACAGCACCGAGCATGAGGGCGCCCATGATGAATTGGCGACCTACGTTCCATACGCTCCTGAACAAGACCCGTTCTTTCTTTGCGCCAAAGGCGAGATGAAAGAAATCCTGATGAAGGCGCTGGAGGACCTGCCCAAGAAAGAAAGGGAAGTCCTGGTGCTCTATTACTACGAAGAGCTCACGCTGCGTGAAGTAGGTGAAGTCCTGGGTGTGGTGGAATCGCGCGTGAGCCAATTGCGGTCCGCCGCGTTGACGCGTCTGCGTGCGCGCATGCAAGACCTGCTCTCCGCGCGTCCCACGCCGGCTTCAGCGCGCAACCTGACTAAGGAGCAGCCATGCAAAAGGTCCTAAACCAGGAAGAAATTGATGCGTTATTTAAGCGGGTGCGCGGCGGCAAAGCCACAAGTACCGCCAAGGCCAAGCAACTCGTCATTCCTTGCGACTACCGGTCTGCCGGTCAGATCACCAAAGACCAGCTTCGCCTTTTGACTGGCCTGCATGAAACCTTTGCCCGTAACCTGATGCACACCATTGGGGCCTATCTCCGCGTCAATCTGGAAATCGCCGTGGTATCAGTGGAACAGCTCACATATTCAGAACTGCTTTCGCGCGTGCCGGACATGATTTATTTTGGTACGCTTCGCGTGAACGAACTGAACTCCATCGCAGGCATCACGCTGGAACTGCCGATCGCGTATCCCATCCTGGACCTTCTGTTAGGTGGAAAGGGAAGAGCGCAGCAGGAAATCCGCGAGCTTACGGAAATTGAACAAGAAATTCTGGCCAGCGTGATGACCACCATCGTGGGTGAACTCAGCTCCTGCTGGAAAGCCCTGGGTCTGAGTTTTACCTTTGAAGGCCGCATCAACCAGGACGACGCGCAAGAAATCATCTCTCCCACGGAACGTGTACTAGCACTGAGCTTTGAATTGCGCATGCCGGAAGTTCAGGCCATGTTGAACATCGTTTTTCCGTCCGTGGTTGCCAGCATGATGCAACGCAGCCTGCAAAAAGGCGGACGCCGCCATTCCAACGCAGCTGCCACTCAGCACATTCGCAAGAGACTTATGGAAAGCCAATTCTCGCTGGAACTGACCTTGCCCGCGGTACCGGTACCGGCCAGGGACCTGCTGGACATGGATACTGGCGGCGTTCTCATGCTGCCGCACAAAGTGCAAGAACCAGTTGCTTTGACGGTGGCAGGCTCGCGGATGTTTACCGCGTTCCCGGTCGCCCGCAACGAGAAGCGGGCTGGTTACATCCAAAAAATAAATTCGTTGCACGAGGAAGAGGAAAGAGCAGCCGATGGCTTCTAACGAAAACATTTTTGGCGCCGGCAACTATTACCGGCTGTGGTCAGAGACCATGGCAAATATCATGGGCCAATTCACGGGCCAGGGCATCGGCGTGGAGATGGGCGCGGCCGCGGAAGACGATGCGGCCGAACGTCTTTGGGTCACATTTACCATTGGCGAAGCGCTGATAGGCGAACACGCATTTGCCGTTTCCAAGGCAGATGCTTTGGTACTCGGCCAGTTGTTCATGGCCGGGGATGCCGTCGCAGC
>JANXPR010000401.1 GCA_025357215.1 Acidobacteriaceae bacterium
CCCTTGAGTGTGTTATAAACCCTGAACAAAAGCAACTTAAGGATGTTTTTGCAACACGTTACTAACAGTCTGCTACCTCACGCCCTTGCCGGACAGGACGAAAAGTTTCAACTGGCCTTTGGCGCTATCGGCGTGGGAATCGAGCACAAATCGTTCCCCGGGGCTACTGTGGCTATTGCCCACCAAGGTCAGTTGGTCGCGTTAAAGGGATTCGGGCGTTTCACCTATGCCGAAGGTGCTCCTGCCGTCACGGCAACCACTGTTTACGACCTGGCCTCCGTAACGAAAGTAGTCGCTACCACTGCGGCCTGCATGGTCCTGCACGAACAAGGCAAGTTTCAACTGGAACAGCCGGTGGTCGAGGTCCTCCCGGAGTTTGCGGGTTACGATTCTCGCCGCGCTCAGATTACTTTCCGCATGCTTCTGGCCCACTCTTCCGGCTTGCTGGCCTACGCGCGCATGTTTGCCGGAGCTGCAAGCCGCGCTGACGTTTTGGACCAGGCGCTTCAAATCCCGCTGGCTGCCGACCCCGGCTCCCGCGCCGAATACAGTGATGTTGGCTTCATCCTGCTGGGTGAAGCCCTGGAACGCATTTCCGGCGAGCCTTTGGACAAGTTTTGTAAAGAACATGTCTTCGATCCCCTGGGCTTGACTACTCTTACCTTTAAGCCGGCATCTGATATGAAATCTCTCATCCCGCCGACCGAAGAAGACATGACATTTCGCCATGAAATCGTCCAGGGCGAAGTGAACGACGAAAACGCCTGGGCCATGGGCGGGGTTGCCGGACATGCCGGATGTTTTTCGTCGGCATACGACACAGCCGTTTTTGCCGAATGCATACTCAAAGGTGGTAAGCCGTTGCTCCAGGCACACACTGTGGAACTTTTTACACGCCGTGAGGAAAATCCGCCGGACACTTCCCGCGCTCTGGGATGGGACACACCATCACCTCCGTCGCAGTCCGGCAGCTTTTTTTCCCCGCGAGCCTACGGCCATCTGGGCTTTACGGGCACGTCCTTATGGATAGACCCGGAGCGCCAACTGTCTGTTACTCTGCTAACTAACCGCACGTGGCCGGACCGCGGCGCGCAGACGATCAAGCAGATAAGACCTGCGTTCCATGACGCGGTAATCGAGGCAATCAAGTGAACATCAGCGAATTGGGGACCGAGCAAACCAATCTTGCTTCCGCAGCATTAGACACAAAAACAGCCCTGGAAATCGCCACCATCATCAATCACGAAGATAGCAAGGTGGCCGCCGCCGTTGAAAAAGCCTTGCCGCAGATCGCGTTGGCCATTGACGCCATTACCGAAACCATCCGCATGAACGGACGCCTGATTTACGTAGGCGCGGGCAGTAGCGGACGAATCGCTGCCCTGGATGCCGCTGAATGTCCGCCGACATTTAATACTGATCCCAAGACCGTGCAATATGTCATTGCCGGCGGCGAAAAAGCTCTGACCCGCGCACGGGAAGTCCGCGAAGATTCAAACACCGCTGGCGTTCGCGATTTGCGCAAGCTCAAGCCCAACCGCAAAGACGTGGTCGTGGGCATCTCGGCCAGCGGACGTACCCCTTACACCATCGCCGCCATCGAGTTTGCCCGCAAGCAAGGGACCAAGACCGTGGCCGTCACCTGCAACGCCCATTCCCCCCTGGGACGCGCCGCGGAAATCGACATTGTCACCGAAGTCGGTCCGGAGGTTCTATCCGGTTCAACCCGTATGAAGGCCGGTTCTGCACAGAAGATGGTACTCAACATGCTTACTACAGGGACGATGGCAAGATTGGGTTACATCTACGGAAACCTGATGGTCAACGTCCACACCAAGAATAAGAAATTGGTGGAACGCGGTCTTACGATTTTGCAACAGGCCGCCGGAGTGGACGAAGCAAAGGCCGCGCGGGCGCTGAAATCCGCAGGCAACCAGGTAGCCGTGGCTCTCATCTCGCTCAAGACCGGCTTGGGCCGCACCGAAGCCGGAGAAAAACTCAAACGCACCAAGGGCAACGTCCGCCGTGCGATTGAGTCGGACTAAAATCCCAACCGCGAGTAAAGTAAAATGAAGTTGAGTCCCAAGCGGCGAGTACTGCGGTCTGTGGCGGTTCCAGCGGTAACGAACTTCCCGGCCCACGTAACCGAACTAAAACGCGCTCCACTGCACCTGCGCGCGGAACTCCTGGAAGAAGATTTCTTTCCGGCGCTGGATGACAACCTTATGGACAAATTCGTAATTCGCGGCGGCAATCCCCTAGTGGGGACCGTCCGCGTAAGTGGCGCCAAGAACGCCGCTCTGCCGGCCATGGCTGCCGCCATCCTCACGGACGAACCTGTCATCCTGGAAAATATTCCGGACGTACGCGACATTCACACCGAACGCAATCTGCTGGTCAGTATGGGCGCGGAAGTTGAACTTGCTCCCGGCGGCGCCGCGCACCGCACGTCCATCTGCTGCCGCAATTTGTCAAAGCCGGAAGCGGCTTACGAACTGGTCAAAACCATGCGCGCTTCGACTTTGGTTTTAGGACCACTGGTTGCCCGCACGGGACGCGCCCGCGTGTCGCTTCCCGGAGGCTGCGCCATTGGCGCCCGACCAATTGATCTGCACATTAAGGGACTGGAGAAACTTGGCGCGAAGATCACTCAGGAACACGGCTACATCGAAGCCACGGCGGAACGCCTGCATGGCGGGCACATTATTTTTGACAAAATCACCGTTACCGGCACGGAAGACCTGATGATGGCCGCTGCGCTTGCCGACGGCGAAACCGTAATGGAAAACTGCGCGCGCGAACCGGAAGTCGCCGACCTGGCTGGCCTGCTGAACAAGATGGGCGCACGCGTCGATGGCGCGGGAACTTCTACCATTCGCATCCGCGGCGTCCAAAAGCTAGGCGGCGCCCGCCATACGATTATTCCCGACCGCATTGAAGCCGGCACGTTCATCATCGCCGGCGTACTCACCGGCGGCGACCTTACGGTTGCAAACTGCGATCCCCGGCATCTTGGCGCAGTGATTCACAAGCTGGAAGAATGCGGCGTGCGCCTGACTACAACTTTCGACTCTGTGCGCGTAACCAACGGCCACAAACTCAAGGCTGCCGATATCAGCACGGAAGAATATCCCGGGTTCCCCACGGACATGCAGGCGCAATACATGGCGCTGGCCACGCAGGCGGAAGGCACGTCAGTAATTACGGAAAATATTTTCGAGAACCGCTTCATGCACGCGCAGGAACTGGTGCGCATGGGAGCCAACATCCGCGTGGAAGGCCGCCGTGCCGTGGTTCGCGGACGCACTCCGCTCAGCTCGGCCGCGGTGCAATGCTCTGATCTGCGCGCTTCGGCATCGCTGGTGATCGCCGCACTCGTGGCCCAGGGCGAAACGATTCTGGACCGCGTCTATCACATCGACCGCGGCTACGAACGCATTGAAGAAAAACTCAGCGCCGTGGGAGCCCAGATCCAGCGCATTGGAGAGATATTCCCCAGCAAGAAATCACCAACGCCGGTGGGCGTGGCGTAAGGATTTGCCAGCACAACTTTACGCGCGAGGCGCGTAGAAGTAATAGTCCGCCGAATAGCTACTTTTATCTTCTTTGCCAATTTCCGCTTCGCTGCAACTTGCCGGCGGCAATCCGCCTTGCGTGTTGATGCGCTGAATCCAATTTACGCTCGCGAGAGCGCCCTTCCCCGCGTTACTGGCTACCGAAACCAGCAGCCACGGAATCGCGCCTTTCTCCGGAGCATCCGTGCGCGCCGCCATTTTGCCGGTAATTTCGCTGCCATCCTGCAGCTTCCACGTGGGACCGCCATAGTGGCTGCCAATGGCCACGCCTTTTTCGTCAAACAATTCCGCCAGCGGCATTTTCAGGTTCCACGCCGGCTTGCCGTCCGCGCCCGCCTGGCAAATGTAGATCTGGAAACCGGTTGCGCGCACGCTCATCACCAGTTCTTCATCACCAGGAGGCTTCAGATTTTCAGGAACTTCAGGAATCCCCATTGCTTATCGTCCTCTCCGAACACGGAATCGAATCGCCGATTCTACCATTGCCACTCTCCTCCGCGCCCTCTGTGTCCTCTGGGCAGAGATGCAGGATGGGCGAGAGAGTTTATGGACGACTGCGCTAGCCGCATACGTGGACGGGTACAGATTACAACCGATGGTCACAAAGCATATCTGAATGCAGTTGAAGGTGCCTTTGGAGGCGATGCTGATTCCGCCACACTGCAAAAAATCTACGGTGCTTCTATGGAACCTGAGCGGCAGTATTCTCCAGCCCGTTGCATCGGCTGTGACATGAAAGTAGTAAGCGGTAATCCAGACCCCAAGCATGTCAGCACGTCCTATGTTGAGCGGCAGAACCTCACAATGCGGATGGGGATGCGCCGTTTCACTCGCCTCACAAATGGCTTTTCTAAGAAGATCGAAAACCATATCGCGGCGGTTGCCATTCACTTTATTCATTACAATTTTGCCCGGATTCACAAGACCCTGAGAATCACACCAGCAATGGCGGCGGGGCTCTCAGATCACGTTTGGTCACTTGAGGAAATTGTGCTGCTCGCGGCCTGATTGCGAGTACTATATTGTGCATGGGCGCTTATGCACCGCTTCATATTTGGCTTGTCGGCCAGCCGCCGCATATGACCAATATCCTTGCCACCTTTGAGCAAATCGAGCGCATCTTAGGGTTTCAGCTTCCGGCAACCGCCCGAAGCAAAGCGCAATGGTGGGAAAACAATCCGACCGGACATTCTCAGGCAACATCATGGCTTGATGCTGGTTTTATGACCCAAGATGTGAGCATCCCAAATGAAACTCTGACATTTGCCCGTGGTTAATCAGGATTGGAGAGCTAATCCGCATTCATGGCAGTACCGTCTGTGGCGCTGGGGTTCGCGTCAGGGTGCAATTGTCCGCTGGCTAGTCGGCTTGCTGCTTTTTCGCTGAAAATTCAAACTGAGACACTACCGTCCTCTGCGGTAAAAAGGTTTTGGTCTTTAGCCATGGCCTTCTCTGCGGCCTCTGCGCCCTTTGCGGTGGAAAGCGGTTTTGCTTTTCAATTCCGGCGATTACCAATTTTTGGCAATCTCTGACTTGTGTCCTCCGTGGTAAAAGCTTTTCTTTGCGCCCGTCATACCCTTTGCGGTAAAACACTCGTTATGAAGATTGGCAAGAAGACCTTCAAACTGGCCGACGCCTACCGCGTGAACCACGGAAAATCTTTCCGTCTGAAAGATTTTGACCCTGCCGCTACCCGCGGTCTACATTCCCGCGAAGAGGCCATTGCGATGGTCCAGCAAAGCATCGCGATGTTGCAGGACTTGCAGGAGAAGCTCTACGCCCAGGACGAATGGTCGCTGCTGTTGATTTTTCAAGCCATGGACGCCGCCGGAAAAGACGGCGTGATCAAGCACGTGATGTCCGGCGTGAACCCGCAGGCCTGTCAGGTCTACAGCTTCAAGCAGCCTTCCACGGAGGAACTGGACCACGACTTTCTTTGGCGCACGAACAAGTGCCTGCCTGAACGCGGACGCATTGGCATCTTCAACCGGTCTTACTATGAGGAAGTGCTGGTGGTACGGGTGCATCCGGAGTTTCTCCACAAACAGCACCTGCCCCAACATCTGATTGGCAAGAAGATTTGGCAGGAGCGCTTTGAGGACATCCGCAATCTGGAAAGCCATCTCACGCGCAACGGAACGGTGATCCGCAAGTTTTTTCTCAATGTTTCAAAGGACGAACAGAAACGCCGCTTTCTGCAGCGCCTGGACGAACCGGAAAAAAACTGGAAGTTTTCTGAGGCCGACGTGCGCGAGCGCGAATGCTGGCCAGACTACATGCACGCCTACGAAGAGATGATCCAGGGAACGGCTACGCCGGACGCGCCTTGGTACGTCGTCCCCGCCGATCACAAGTGGTACATGCACACCGTTGTAAGTTCAGCCATCATTGAAACGCTGGAGTCGCTCGACCTTGCATTGCCCAAGGTTGACCGCGAGCGTCGCAAGGAGCTGGACGCGGCCCGGGCAGCGCTTGAGAAAAACAGCAAAGCCCAACAAAAGCACCGCGGCTAGGTTTTTTTCATAGCCGCGCCAACGCGCTACCGGCATCAGGCCGTTTACGCCTTTATGTTATCGTCATCTTGCCGTCTGGAACTATTCCAGCGGCGATACGTATCTTTACTTCTACCTCGATACTTTTTAAGCGGTATATCCGAACCGCGTACTTAGTGAACCACGCGGATGTTGAGCAAAAAGACGTTATGGGACTGTTTCCGTACAGATCGAAACCGGGGTTCTTTTCGCGCCGCCGTTGGAAGCGCAAACCCGGACCGCATGTCCCCACGGCGCGGTCAGTCCTGATCATAGAGACGCTTTGTGCTTTGTTGGTCATGGGCGTTGCGCTTACAGGCCGCCGCGGCGCATATCTCGACCACCTCGGTTCGCGCGTCGACGCGCTGGTGGTCACTGTGCTGGCGGTCCTGGTCGGCGTATCGCACTACATTTTTGTGACCCGCATCCTACCAGAGATGCGCCGCAAGGCCTCGCCGGCCGATTATGACCAGCAACGAATCCTGCTCGATCTGAGTGACGCTTCTCGCCACTCCAACAATATCGCGGACGTCTACAACTTCAGCGTAAGCGCCATTTCCCACGCGCTGGAAGTGGACAGCGTGTCCGTGCTGGTGGCTGATCAGGCCAGCGGCAACTTTATTCTGCGCAGCAGTTCGAAGCCGGAAACGCCGGCCAGTGATGGGCCCGCCGACGCGGCAGTCGCCGAGACACACGAGTCGCCAATCTCACTGGCCACGGCCTCACTCGCCCCGGCCTCACTAGCAAAAGACGCTTTCGTGGTTCGCCGTCTGTCCAAGCTGTCATCCCCGTTACGCATTGAAACCGACGATTTTGACGCGTGGCAACGCGCCGTGGGTTTCATCCAGGGTCTGGATCTCACCAAGCGCGCTGTTGAACGCGAATCTCTGCGCGCGCTGGATTCGCGGGTGCTGGCGCAGATCCGCAACAAATCTCAGCTCACCGGGATTCTTTCCATTGGTCCGCGCCGCAACGGTTTCGACTTCACGGACAAAGACCTGAAGATGCTTATGTCCATTGCCGAACAGTTGGCCCTGGTCATCGACAACTCGAACCTGCTGGAGCGTATTGTGGACCAGGAAAAGACGCTGCACGAGATGGCGCTGGCGGCCTCCGTGCAGAAGCACCTGTTCCCCAGCGAAGTCCCGGAGACGCCAACGTTTTCCATGAGCGGATACTGCAAGCCCGCCGGCTTTGTCGGCGGAGACTATTACGACTTTATGCAGTTTGAAAATGGCCGCATCGGCCTGGCCGTGGCGGACGTGGCCGGTAAAGGCTTTTCCGCGGCGCTGCTTACATTCATGATCCACGCGTTCCTGCGCAGCCAGGCTCTGGTGGCCAATTCGGGCACGGCATTATCGCCTTCTTTGATGCAGCTCGCCACGTCGCTCAATCGCTTGCTGTTTTCCTCCACCAACAGCGCCAGCTACGTGACTTTGTTCTATGCGTCCTACGATCAGATTTCACGACGCCTGAACTTTATCAATGCCGGACACAATCCGCCTTTTGTCCTGCACACCGGCGGCGCTGTTGCCGGCTCCGGATCGGCTGGGAACGGAACGGTAAGAAAGCTGACCGCCGGCGGGCCGATGCTGGGTCTTTTTCAGGAATGCCCGGTGCAGGAAGGTTCGTTCCAACTGGAGCCCGGGGATTTTCTTTTCGCGTATACAGACGGCGCGGTGGAGGCCAGCAATCAACAGGGTGAAGAATTTGGCGAAGACCGTTTGCTGCATCTGGTGAAAACGAAATCCCACCTGCCGGCCGCTCGCGCCCGTGACGAAATCCTGCGCAGTATAGAAGAATGGTGCGAAGGCGCGCCGCAGTCAGACGACATCACCATGGTCGTCTTGAAGATCAACGCGCAAGTCGCGTAGAGTTTGGCTCGCGTCGGACTTCTCTGCTCTCGTCTTTATTTATTTAGTTGCGATTTATTTGGTTGCGCAGCCGCTCCAGTTGCGGCTCCGGAAAGCACTTGCCAGCCGCGTCGCGAGAGGTCCCAGAAAATCAGGTATCCGGCCAGCGCTGCCACCGCCAGAAACAACACGCCAAAGCCAATTTCGCCGAAGATCAGTTTGCCAATCCCAAACAACGTGCAATAGACCAGGAGGCAGCCCATGAGCCAGTTAAACGCATTGCTGCGGACGTCGTGAACCGGTGTCATGTCCGGCGCCATGGCGGCAATGCGTTGCCACCCGTGGACCGTGGGATGCACACGCCGGTAGAACTGCAAGAGCTTTTCGTCCGGCTCCGGCGGCGTGAGGAACGTGGCCAATATCCAGGCCACTGTGGTGCAACCGGCAGTGATCAACGCGGTCTTGGCAAAGATCACCGGTTCTGATCCCGCAAATTTCATTTTGCTAAGAACGATCGTCACGATAGCCGCCACGATCATTGCGACAATTTCGCTCCATGCGTTGATACGCCACCAGTACCAGCGCAGAATGTAAACGGCGCCCGTGCCGATGCCGAGTTGCAACACAATCTGCCATCCCTGACCAACGGAATGCAGTTGCCCCGCAACGTAGCCGCTGATGAGCACCAGCACGATGGTGAATAGCCGACCCACGGCAACGTAGTGTTTTTCACTTTTGTCGCGAGCCATAAAGCGCCGGTAAAGGTCGTTCACCAGATAGGACACGCCCCAGTTCAACTGCGTACCCAGCGTGGACATGAACGCCGCAAGGAACGCGGCAATCATCACTCCGCGAAGGGCCGGTGGAAGATAGTCACGCAGCACCATCACGTAACCCTGTTGTGGGTTGACGCCAAATGTGGCGCTAGGATGGAGTCCGCCGTGGGGTGAGTACATCGCAAGCGCGACAAGTCCAGTAATGATCCACGGCCACGGACGCAACGCGTAATGCGCTATGTTGAACCATAGCGTGGCGCCCAGTGAATTCTTTTCATCGCGCGCGCAGAACATGCGTTGCGCTACATAGCCACCGCCTCCGGGCTCGGCTCCCGGGTACCACGCCGACCACCACTGCACGCCAAGATACATAAGGAAAGTGAGAACGGGCAAAGTCCACAGCGTGCCGGCAGTCCAGCCCTGACTGAAGTCCGGAAGAAAGGCCAGCGGGTTGGAAGTTTGTGCTCCGCTGGCGCGCATGGAGTCTCCCACCACCTGCAGTTGGACTTTCAGCGCGTGCATGCCGCCGATTTTGACCACCGCCACCCACGCCAGCACAATGACCATGCCCATCTTTAATATGAACTGAAAAAGGTCTGTGACCAGCACACCCCACAGTCCGCCGATGGACGTGTAAATCCCGGTGAACGGGATCAGCACGAAGATGCAGATCAGCAGAGCGGAATGCTCCGGCGTCCCCAGCGTGTAGTGCGCCAGTTGATGTCCGCCGAGTGAAAGCTGCACGATCTTGCCTTCCGGCATCATGGGACCGAGAAGCACGCTAATAATGCTGACCATGGCATTGGTGACCCAGCCCAGGATGAGGCAGTTCATGGCCAGACCGAGGTACGCTGCTTTGAATCCGCGTAGAAAAGCCGCGGGCTTGCCGCTGTAGCGAAGCTCGGTGAGCTCAACGTCTGTGAGAACTTCGGCGCGACGCCACATGCGCGCGAAGAAAAATACAGTGAGCATGCCGCTCAGGCAGGAGCTCCACCAGATCCAGTTGCCGGCGATGCCTTGCGTGGCGATCACACCGCTGACGAAGAGGGGCGTGTCGGCGGCAAACGTCGTCGCCACCATGGACGTGCCGGCCAGCCACCACGAAACGTTGCGTCCGGAGACGAAGAATTCTTCAGTGTTCCCGCCTGAGCGCCGGCGGTAGTAGATGCCGATCGTCAGGTTAATCAGCAAGTAGCCAGCAATCACGATCCAGTCAATCCAGGTCAGCGGCATGGTCCCTCCGGTGGTGCGGCGTGCATGTTGCGCTGTGGCTTTACAAATCTAGCGGAGTCTCACCAATCTGCGGAGAACAAAATGGTCAGGGAAACTGGCTAATCATCAAAGAAAAGAGACAAAGCGGGAAGACGAGGAGGTGATGAAATTGGTGGACAGGCAGCAATGCACTGGAACCGCGCCGGCAAGGGACCCGAACCCGTCCGACCGAAACCGCGCGAGCGGAACTAGGGCTTATCTTTCTCCCTGCAAGGCCTTAATGGAAGATTCCAGAGCGGAACAGTAGTCGCGTTCCGCTTGCAATTCGGACTGCAACTTTTTCACCAGGCCTTCCAGGCGCATGATGTCCACCTTCAACTTAGTGTAATCGCCACCGTTAGCAGGACGCGCGGCCACAGGCGCGGGCGCACTCGATGTCCCCGGCGCCGGAGCGATAAACGGAAACGCCGCTGTTACCGCCAGGTTTTGCGCATGCTGCGGCAGGTCAGGTTGCACCGCGACAGCCGAAATGGGAACAGCCTGCTGTGGTACCGCCATGGGTCGCGGCGCCACAGGCACCGGACCGGAGAAAATGCTGCTCAACGCTGCCGCCGCGCTTATCGTTGGAGCCTTGGACGGCAACGGCACGCTGCCCGGATGCAACAGGTTCTTGACGCGGGCGATGAGATCTTGCGGCTGGAACGGCTTGCGCAACAACTCGTCGGCTTTTACGGCAAAAGCTCTTTCCGCTACGGCGCGGTTGACCACACCGGACATCAGGATCACCGGGGTGTTGGCCAGCTCGGGGTTGTTCTTGATGGACATGCAGACTTCGTAGCCGTCCTTGCCGGGCATGATCACGTCGGTGATGACCACATCCGGACGTGTGCGGGCGATTTCTTCCAGCGCCAGGGTGGGGTCATGGCTGGCCACCACGTTGATGTTCTCACGCCGGAAAGCGATCTTGATCACCTCGCGCATGGTGGCGCTGTCATCAATAAAATAAATGGTGGGGACTGATGCCATTACAACCCTCCCTCAACTTCTTCACTCTGCGCGGCTTCGGCTTCATCCAACTCACGCAGCGCCACCAGCATGAGCTCGGTGGCGGACTTCATCACCGTGCGGGTCACGGCGTTTTCTCCGGGCAGAAATTTGTACGACCCGGTTTCCATTCCGTTGCAACTCTTCACAATATGGACCACGGCTTCATCGCCGACGATGTCTCCGTTTTCAGCGTGCGTGATGCTGCCGCCGTCAAAGAAAATGATTCCGTCAATGGGATCTGCATTCACGTATAGCGCGCCGGACTGCCGCGAGTGCGAGAGCATTTGCAAAACGCCCGGTAGGTCCATGTGGGAGAGGCTGCCGCTGAGCGCTGAGTCTGCTCCCAGCATCTGCACCGGCTGGAATCCATCAGTATTGCTGCGCAAAAAACTTTTGATTTGCGCCGCTATCAGGTCCGGCCCCAGACGCTTGTCCACGTAGTCCGCACAGCCCGAGCGGAAAGCTTCCATCAAGGACTGGTCGCCACCTTCGCCCAGAGCAATCACTGGGATGTGGGCGTTCTTGGGATCGGCGTGGACCAACTGCGGCAACTCGTGCGCGTTGATCTCGCGCATGCTCGTAGAACATAAGATCGCGGACGGCGTGTCGTACTCCAGCATGGTCAAGGCAAATCCGGACTGTGTGCTGTGGACGACTTCAAATCCTTCATGACGCAAAGCGTCGGAGATTCGTCGCGCAAAAAACACGTTGGCATCGATCAGCAAAATTTTGGCCAGCGTGGATGTGGCGGTGCTCATTACAGCGCCCCCACTTTGGCCGCGCCAAACGCGTACTGCATGCGCTTTTCAATGGCCTGGAAGATAGTTTCCACAGCCAGAACCTGGTCCACTACGCCGGTCTTAATGGCTTCCTGCGGCATGCCAAAGATCACGGCAGAGGATTCGTCCTGGGCGATGACGTGTCCACCGGCGGCTTTCACCGCCTGCACGCCGCGAGCGCCGTCATTACCCATGCCGGTAAGAATCACGGCAATGGTCATGGGACCGGCGTAGCTAGCGGCGGTTTCCAGAGCAGCGTCCGCTGAGGGACGATAACCGCCAATGCGCGCGCCATCGTCAAGGGTAATGCGCCCGGTGGGCGAGACGCGCAGATGATGCGAGCCCGGACAAACATACATGTGATACGGAACGATGATTTCTCCAGCTTCCGCTTCTTTTACCTTGATCTGCGAAACTTCTTCCAGCTGCTTGCTGAACTGCGCGGTAAAGTTTCCTGGCATGTGCTGCACTACCACCACCGCGCCGGGAAAATCCTTGGGAAAGTAAGGCGCAAACTTCATCAGCGTAGCCGGACCGCCAGTGGACGCCGCCACAACAATGAGCGGGAACTTGCCGGCGCGCGGCCCCGAAGCCATCCGGCTAAGTTCGAGTGAGTCAGCGCCGGAAGAACCACGTGCCGGCGGAGGTGGAAGCTTGCTGCGCGTTGCATTGCGCACTACTCGTACCTTGGAGGCCATTTTGAGCTTGCGGCAAATCTCTTCTTTCACCGCGCTCATGTCCAGATCAATGCCTCCGGAAGGCTTGGCGACGAAATCAATCGCTCCAAGTTGCAGGGCTTTCAGCGTGACTTCAGCTCCGTCGCGCGACTCGGAACTCACCACAAGTATCGGACGCGGATTGCTGGACATGATGATCTCGGTGGCCTGCAGGCCGTCCATGTGCGGCATGTTGATGTCCATGCTGATCACGTCGGGCTTAAGGGCTTCTGCCTGAGCTACTGCGTCGCGTCCATCGCGCGCTTCTCCGCACACTTCCAGCTGCGGATCAGACACGATGATGCCTTGCAGCACCTTGCGCATGAAGGCTGAGTCGTCCACGACGAGCACTCGAATTTTCTTGCCTGCATCCATGTGTGTCTTTACTTCTAAAAACCGCCGCAACTCACCGAACGTCCCGTCCTAACTCATGCCCCAAAGCATATTCCTTGGCGCGATCCCTTACGAGCCTGACGCTGACGCCATTTTGGCCGCGGGCGTTGCCGCTCCGGCGCCAATCAAGCGGCCGATGGCGGCGACAAAATGATCTTCCTGCACCGGCTTGGTCAAAAACGCTGCTGCGCCTTCTTTCATGGCCCGGTCACGATGCTTGGCACCCGCGCGCGACGTAACCACCATTACTGGAATGCTCCGCGTGGCCGGGTCCTGGCGCAAATGCGCCAGCAATTCGTACCCATTGGTGCGCGGCATTTCCAAATCGGTGATGACCAAATCGCAACGCGTCTGGGCGACGAGCTCCAGGGCTTCCATGCCGTCCGCGGCCAGCAGGACGCGGTAGCCGGCTTTTTCCAGCATGCGGCCCACGAATTTGCGAACGCTGATGGAGTCGTCCGCCAGCACCACAACTTTTTCTTCCACCACCGGCTCAATGGCCTCCGGCGGAATGGTGTCATGGGCCACGGCTTCAGCGCCGGGAGCAAAGATGCGCGAGACGTTCGCGGTCATCATGGCGTTGGCGCGCGAGGCAATCGTTTCCACGTGCTCCATGGCTTCATTGGCCACCAGCCGGTTCACGTCAACCAGCAGGATCAGGCTGCCGTCCGGAGCAATGGTGGCGCCGGGGAACATCTTGACCTTGCGCAGATACTCACCCAGGCTCTTCACCACAATTTCATCTTTGCGGACCACATCTTCCACGATCAGTCCGACCTGGCGGCTGGTGGCGTTCACAATCACCATGCGGTAGTAACCGTTGACCGGCTGGATGGCCGGCAGTCCCAGCGTTACATCCGCATGGACCACTTCGGTTTGCACATCGCGGACCATGGTGGAAAGCTTGCCTTCTTCGTCCTGATGAATATCCGCGACCTTTACACGGCGGACTTCTTCCACAAAACTCAACGGGACGGCGAACATAGTCTCACCGCAGCGGACGAACAATGCCTGCGAGATGATGAGCGTAAGCGGAACTTTCAGCGTGAAGCAGGTACCGCGGCCCTGCGCGGAGTCAACATCAATTTCGCCGTTGAGTTGCGCCACGTTAGAGCGGACCACATCGAGTCCCACACCGCGACCCGCCAGTTCGGTCTTATGCGGTGAGGTGGAGAAGCCGGGCTGGAACAACAGCTCCAGCAACTCCGGATCGGTCATGGTCTCGGCGGACTCGGCATAGATCATGCCGCGCTCAACAGCCAAACGGCGGACTTTACCGTAATCGATACCGCGACCATCATCTTCCACTTCCACCAGGATGTGGTTGCCGCGATGGTAAGCCCGCACCGTCACTGTACCGATGTCGCTCTTGCCGGATTCGTAGCGTTCCTGTTCGGCTTCAATGCCGTGGGCCACGGCGTTGCGCACCAGGTGAATCAGCGGGTCAGAAATTTGCTGGATGATGTTGTTGTCCAGTTCCGTTTCCTGGCCTTCCAGCACCAGCTCAACCTTTTTGCCGACGGCCTTGGCGGCGTCACGCACGGTGCGCGACAAGCGCGAGTACAGGTTGCCGATGGGCACCATGCGCGCCTGCGTGATTTCATCCTGCAAGCGGTGCGCGACCTTGGTGAAATCGTCAATGTCGCCTTCCACGCGGCGGACGAACCCGCCCATCTGCGTGAGCACTTCTGAAATATCAGCGGAGATTTCCGTGAGCGAACGGGAAAGGATGCTGAAATCGTCATAGCGGTCCATTTCCAGTTCGGTGAACTCGGCCGGGTCCGTTGGATGTTGATACCCGCTGTAACCGCCAAAGCTCGGGACGTTACCCGGAGTGGTGCGGAAGCCGGAAGCGTGAATGCGGCTGAACTCGTACTTGTCCTGAAATTCGGCAACCTTATCCTGCATGCGCGTCTTGGAAAGATTCAGCACGTCGGCCAGGCGTTCCAGCTCGGCAAGGCGGCCGATCATTCGCGTACGGTTGATGACCAACTCGCCCACGCCGTTCATCATCCGATCAAGGCGTTCCAGGGCGACGCGCACCGAGCGCGAATGCGGAATCGTCTGCAGGCCTTTGCGCAGGTCTTCTTCCAGCGATTCGAATTCTGATTTGGGCGCGTCGGCTGCCATGGCGCGGGCAGCGGCATATTCGGCCAACAGGCGTTCTTCTTCCGCGTCAAGCTCACGCAACGGCGGAGCATCTTCCGCAACCGGGACCACGTCCGGCAACTTAGCGGTGGCCACGCCGTCGATCCGTTCAAACAGGACGTGGACGGCCGCTTGCATCTGCGTTTCGTCAGCCCACTGGCGGTAGAGAAATTTCTTGAGAACATCAACAGCTTCCAGGCAGATGTCGACGATCTCCGCGCTCGGACGCAATTGGCCATCACGCAGGCGGCCGATAAGATCTTCCACGCGGTGGGCCACGTGAGAAATCCGGTGCAAGCCAACTTGCGCGGCGGAACCCTTCACTGTATGTACAGCGCGCAGCAAGCGGTGGACCTGTTCGTCGCTGGGATTAGTTTCCAGAGACAGCAGACAGTCCGTGACTACCTGGAGATGTTCTTCGGCTTCAGGGACAAAGAACTCAAGGATCTCCGCCGGGACTTCGTCATCTAGCGGCATAACATCAGGCTCGGCAGCAAGTGGCGAAGCCTGCGACTCGACGTGAGCCACGCTTTCCATCGCGTAGACGTCCGCCGTGTATCCGGGTACAAGCTCGCCAGAACCTTCTTGTTCCCTTTCGGCTTTGGGATCGGCGGCGACTACTGCCTCTGCAACGTTGTCACTCTCAATGACGGCGTCTTCGGGTACAGCCGTCGCTTGGAACGCAAACGGATAACGCTGTTTGAACACCGCCACGTCATCAGCGGCTTCCGCGGCGTTGGTGCTGATCATGATGAGATCGGATTCCAACAAAGCGGTGGCTTCATTGATGAATTCCAGCAGTGGTGCCGAGGCGTCGGCGGCGATGGTGGCGTTCATGGCGTACTGAAAAATGTGCGCCAGCTTGGAAGCAATTTCCGAGAATACGGGGAACCCGTACGACGCAGACGTCCCAGCGAGCGTGTGCGCGGCAATGTACAGCCGCTCCACGTCCGGGATGGGCGGATAGGCGTCCAACAAGACGCCGGAGTACTCCCGCAGGAATTGCAGTCTTTCAGACGCTTCCTGAAGGAATATCTCTACGAACTCTGCGCCGTTCTCGTTCAAGCCCTCTCCTGCAAAATGGCGGGCCGCCGCGAAGCAGCCGGCTTTTGATAGATCCGCGAATCGCGATACGTATGCGATTCAAAATTCACTTCCGCCGAACGGACAGACTCGGCGTGGCCCAGAAATAGATATCCGCCGGGCTCCAGGTAGTCATAAAAACGCTGCACGAGTTGCGCCTGGCGTTCCGGCGAAAAATAAATCAGCACGTTCATGCAGAAAATGCAGTCGAACTTGCCCATGTAAACCACTTGGGCCAGGTTCATGGGAGCAAACGTAACCAGGTTGCGAATGCGCGGCTTGATCACGTACTGATCGCCGCTGCGAGAAAAATTTAATTCACGCTGCCGGGGATTCACGGTTTCCAGTTCGCGCGGGTCATAGATTCCCTGTTCGGCGTGGTCCAGGGCTTTGCGGCTCACGTCCGTGGCCAGGATGTGTATGTTCCAGGCGTCGGCAAATTCCAGCGCATCAGCCACGGTCATGGCGATGGAGTAGGCTTCTTCTCCGGTGGAGCATCCCGCGCTCCACACGCGCAACGACCGCGGACTTTCCCAGAATTTGCGGGTATGCAACTCCGGCAATACTTTCTTTTCCAGCGCCTCAAACACCGCCGGATAACGGAAGAACGATGTTTCCTGAGTAAGCAAGCGTTGCAGCAACGAATCGTATTCGACGTTGGAACTGGTGATGAGGCGCAGCAAGTCGCCGGGCCGCGCGAGCTTGCGGTCCTCAAGATGTTCGTTCACCCGAGTGGTGAAAAAGCGGTCGCGAGACTCATCAAAGAGAATCCCTGAACGGTTTTCAATCAGACCGCGGATCTCGCTCAGTTCGTGTTCGCTCACCAAAGCCACCTGTCTGCCTCGCTACGTGTTTGCTTGCAGAAACCGTTTGTGTTGGCGGGACCGTGGGGCAACGTTCCCGTTTAATTCATCCGCGCTAGCGCCGGGTCACGGCCGGCACCAACTCCGGGCGGCTTTCCACCACCGGGGGCAGCGTGCCACTCACGCGGAACTGGGACAGAGCTTCATTCAACTGCTCTGACATGTGCACCAGTTGTTCCACCGTACGCGACGTTTGCCGCGCGCCTTGCGAAGTCTGGCGCGTGATGTTGGAAATGATTTGCATGGCATGAGCCACGCCTTCCGTGCCGCGCACCTGCTGCTTGGAAGCCAGCGAAATCTCCTGGACCAGTTCGGCGGATTGACGCACGACCGACGAGATGGCGTCCAGCGCGCGTCCGGCCTGGTCAGCCAGTTTGGCGCCGATTTCCACTTCCTTGGTGCCTTCTTCCATCACCACGACCGCATCATTCGTTTCGGCCTGAATGGCCTTGATCAACGCAGCAATGTCCTTGGTTGCGCTGCGGGAGTGCTCGGCCAGTTTGCGGACTTCGTCAGCAACCACGGCAAACCCGCGGCCCGCTTCACCGGCGCGCGCGGCTTCAATGGCCGCGTTCAAGGCCAGCAGGTTGGTCTGCTCCGTAATGTCATTGATCACGTTGACGATTTCAGAAATTTCCAGTGAACGGTCGCCCAGCGCCTTGATGCGCTTTGCGGTGGCCTGCACGGACGAACGGATGCGCTGCATGCCTTCCAGCGTGTCGCGCACGGAACGGTTGCCTTGTTCGGCGGCGTCCAGCGCGCGGCGCGCGGCTTCCGCGCTGGCTTCAGCGTTGTTGGACACCTGCTTCATCGAAACCGTGAGTTCTTCCACGGCGGACGAGGTGTTGGTGATTTCCTGGTCCTGCTGCACGGCGCCGGAGGACATTTCTTCTGACGCGATCAAAATTTCGTTGGCGCTGGACTGCACGTCCACGGCGGCTTTGCGAACGCGCTCCAGCACTTTCACAAAGTTATCCAACATGTAGTTGACGGAATCTACCACGTTGCCCAGAGCGTCATTGGTCACGTGACCGCGCAGAGATAGGTCGCCGCGAGCTACCTGGCTGACGATGGTCAGGAAATCCGTCACGCTCTTCTGCAGAGATTCCTGGGCTTCCTGGTTATAGATGGCGCGAGAAGCATTTTCCGCCGCGCGATTGAGTTGTTCGGCCAGCAGGCCAAAATCGTCCGGCGATTCCACGGCGGCGCGAGCGCGATAGTCGCCTTCCGAGAAGCGGTCGGCAAAATCGGCAAGGTTTTTCATGGGGGTGAGCACGCGGTTATCGATGGTGAAGAGCGTGACCAGGCTGGCTCCGGCGGCTATGCAGGATGCAAGCAACATCATGATCCCGGACGAACCGTTGATACTGAGCACATTGGAAATTGGGACCTTGGCTCCCGCACCCGCGCTATACGCGAGAATCAGGACGGCAAACAAAGCAGCCGCGTCCAATATGATCACTCTCCACAACAGGGTCGAGTTCAAGCGACCTTTCATAAACCATCACTCCTGTCACTCCGCTCCAACCGTCGCAGAGTCTTCACAAACTCATATCACCGGGACGCGGAACGTCTCGGCCAATTTCTTTAAATCCAGGGCCAACGCCATTTTGTCGTCATGACGCAGGACGCCGCGGCAGTGCGGCACTTCACGCGGAGCTTCGGCAAACATCAGCGGTTCCGCCGTGCTGTAGGTCCCCATAACTTCGTCGGCGGCAATACCGATGCGCGTCACTTCGCGATCGCCTTCCGCGGCCAAGCTGGCTACGACCACGTGCTTGGGCGTGAGATCGGCGCGACGGCCTTCGGTAAACGCGATGTCCACCACAGGGACGATCGATCCGCGCAAATTGAAAATGCCCATCAGAAAACTGGGCGCCAGCGGCACGCGGGTGATCCGTGGCCATTCCACAACTTCTTCCACGTCCAGCACCGAGAAACAGAAACGTTCCCGGCCGGCGCGGAAAATGCAGTACTGCTCAAGCCGCGTTTCCGGCTGCGCCAGCAACACGAGTTGCTCAGCGTCGGCGGCTTCAAAGGCTTCCAACGAAATGGGATCAGGCGGGACCATATCGGACAGAATCAGATCAGACGGCGTGGTGGAAGCGAGATCCAGCGGGCCCGTTGTCTCGAACGGAGCGGTAGGCTCCGCCGGACGGGTAGCGGCTTCCACGGGTAACGGTTCGTGTTGGAACTGCTCGTCGTTCATACTTACAAACTCTTGCATGCTTACCATTTCTCGCGCCGTGCTTATGCTTTTACTGCCGGAGCTAGCTTTCTTACCGTGCCCAACAGTTCTTCGCTGGTAAAAGGTTTGGTCACGTAACCGTCCGCGCCTTGCTCTTTGGCCCAGAACTTGTCGCTTTCGGTTTTTTTGGAACTCACCATGATCACCGGGATCTTTGAGTATTCGGCCTTGCCTTTCAGTTCTCGGCAAGCTTGAAAGCCGTTACGAGACGGCATGACCACGTCCAGCAGAATCAGACTGGGACGTTCCTGATCAATGGTCTGCTCCAGGCGAGTTGCGTCATGGATGGCCACGGACGAATAGCCGGCGCGGTCCAATACGGCCTGCATCAGCCTCACTTCAGCGGGTGAATCATCGACGATGAGAATCTTGGTCACTTGCGAACAGACCTCGGCTCGAACTTATCCTCTATGAGTATTGCAATTGCGCAGCCAAGCATCGGGGGGAATGGGACTTGGGCGCTTTTAGCATAAAGCATTTACTATCAGTGGCTTAAATTACTAGAGTGCTGGACTATAAGTCGGCAACGGCGGCACGAGACCTGCGATGCGTCTCACTCTGAGACTTTTTCTCACCCGTCTTCTGCGCAACCGTCTTCTGCGCAACCATCTGCTTCTCATCCATCTGCTTCTCCGCAGCCACCGACGAAAACCTCTGCATGACTTCGTGCATGTGCAGAGCCATGGTGTGAATCGTTTCCAGTTGGTCACGGACCTGCGCCGGCAGCGTCGCTCCGTCCAGCAGGAGCAATTCCGCGTTCCCCAGGACGGACGTGAGCGAATTGTTGAAGTCATGGCGGGCGTCCAGCATGTAACGCCCCAAAGCGGCATTGCGGGCTTGAGAGATTGCTGTCTGCTCGGCCTTGCGGACGCGATCGGCAAGATCCACGCGTTTCAGGGCTTCTTCCGCCAACAACAGGAAAGAATCCAGCCACAAATCATGCTGGTGCATCACCAGGCATCGGGGATTCGCGGCGCGTACCTGCTGGACCTGCGCGGCACTTTCCAAAACACAGATCGCTGGATGGGTCGCGGGATCCACGGACTTGAGAACAGAGGAGAGGCGTCCAGCGCGTACCGGGCCGACGACCGCCAGGTCGAATGCTGCGTCCACGGCACGGCTGAGAAGTTCGGTGCTCATTACTGTAAGTTCCGGCACACCACGCTCAGCTTGCCAGCGCGCCACCAGGTCGCGGGCAAAAACCGGATCGTCAGTAATGATCAAGACTACGTGAGCAACGTGCACGAACTCTCCGTCAAAACAAAAACACCATAAGACTTCCAAAGGACCGCCGGGACCGACTAGCCGATTATCTTTTGGCCTTCGTCAATCAACGCCAGCAGGCGCTTGTTGGTAGCCGCCAGATTTACGGCAGCGTCAATATTTTTTTGTTCCTTAGCTTCCATCACCGCCGCCTGCATCTTCTCGGACTGGACGCGCGCAATCTCCAACGCGGCGCCCACGTCGGTTGGCTCGTTTTTT
The DNA here is from genome assembly GCA_025357215.1 of Acidobacteriaceae bacterium. Lineage (GTDB taxonomy): Bacteria > Acidobacteriota > Terriglobia > Terriglobales > Acidobacteriaceae > Angelobacter. The sequence goes on from JANXPR010000401.1 coordinate 20,707, forward strand.
CTGTGGCGCTCCATGCAGACGTGCAGGATGGTCCGCGCCGCCACGGTGCGCTTAAGGGCCTTGGAAAGATCGTCCGCGCCGAAGACGAAAGCTTCAGCTTCCCAGGTGGCAATCAGCAGCTTGCATCCGCCCAGGGTGATGGCAGAAACGCTGGGAGTGCTCTTGGGAGGCACGGCAACTAACTGCGCGGTAATGTCCGTGACGCAGCGTTGCAGGTCATCGTTTTCGTCCGATGGAACAGCAGCGGGCGTGGCGGCAGTAGCCGGCTGACTGGCCAGTATTGCCGCCGAATCAGACTTGATAGCTGCATCTCCGGTGGTTGCAATAATAGAAACCGCCGTATTGCTGACGATGGCATCTTTCACCGCCGGCAAGGGTGGCGGAGGCGGTGGTGGTGGCGGTGGCGGCGGAGTTGCGGCCACTGGTTCAGGCTTTGCCGGGGTAGACGCCGCGCTAACAGAAACGGTTTCGATTTCAGATTTCGGTTTAGGCGGTTCGGCCTGCAACGGGACGGTTTCAATTTCAATGTGAGCAGAGTCCAGATCAATTTCGCGGGTGTTGGAATCGCCTGCGTCATTGTTTAACGAACCCACGTTCAACGAACCCATGCTAAACGAGGCCATCGCGGACCCAACGGACATCTCGGCCGCGGCCGCGGGCTGTCCCGCTTCAGACGTGGGAGTTTGCGCGACCACCGGTGCGGCGGCGATGACCGGCACAGGCGATTGCTCTGAACCTTCGAGCATGTCTCCACCGAGTCCGGCGGAACGGGAATAAGCTTCATTCAGCTTGAGACGCAGGGCGTGGCGCAGCAGGATCAGTTGCAGGAACGACGATCCGCCGGAGTACGGAGCACGGAACGGCGTTTTCCATTGATGCACCACATGGCGTACCTGGTCCAGCGATTCGCTTTCCGTAAGACCGGCTTCGCGGCAATCCAGCGTGGTGTGGCCCATTTTTTCCAGTTCATTCACAGCAGCGCGGATGGCATGCAGGTCAAGATGCATGGCTTTAAAGAACGCGCGGCGGGCACGGAAGTTAAAACGGGTGAAGGCTACAAGATATCCCGGATCAAAATATTGGTCTCCCACAGCCAATTTCAATTCGCGCACTTCCAGCAAAGCGCCGGAGTTCTGCAATTCCTCAAGGCTCTGCGAATCGTTAAGTTTTTGCAGCTTGTCATCCAGGCTGGGGGCCCAATCCGGATACATTTCCGGAGTGGCGCCCAGAGCGGGCTGAAGCACTTCCGCAACTTCATCCAGCGTTAGGTTTTGTTCGTTGAGTCCCTGCGGCGCGCAGTGCGCGAAGTACTGCACCAGAAGGAAATCGATTTTTTCCTTGTCGGATTCGGTTTTCTGTTTGCGCTCCAGATGGCGCTTGATCAGGTAACGCAGGTTCTCTTCGTTCTGCAAACTGGTGCTCTGCAGAAGCTGGCGCAACTGCCAGACCTGCACATGGGAATCCATGGCGTCAAACCATGTACGCACACGGTCCATGGCTTCCGGATTGTTGCTGTCCAACGAACTGTCAAGGTCAGCGCAAGGAGGCTGACCGAGTTCGAACGTATGGTCCAGTTCGGAATAGATGGCGTGCAAACGCCTACCTACGCGCCAGAACTCCGCAGCTTGATCGACACTCAAAGTTAAAGTAGTCACCGTTTAATGATCCAGTTGGCCACGTCGTTCAGGAAGCGTGCGGCAATTGCCGTCTGCCCATGCAGCAATTGCAGGGCGACGACTTCAGCCTCCACATCCAGGGACCCATCAGAATTTTTCACACGCACTGTGTCTTCAAAAGCCAGAGACAAGCCGGACGCGAACAGCACTTCTCCCGGCGTGCCAAATTCAATTACCGTTTGCTCGTCCGGCGAAGCCGCGGCGGCGTCCAACTTGGAGACGCGCACGGGAATCCGCACAGGAACAGCCTCAGGGAAAAACTGGGCAAGCCGGCCGACGCATGCGCTGCCGGTGAGTGAAGTTGTAATTGCAACCTGTTTGGGCACCTGTTTTTCCCTCATTCGGCCATGTACACCGGAAGTGGCCGAAGATTAGCTGAAACACTTAATGCACGAGCCGCGCCAAACCGCGGACATAAGTAACTTATTGATTCTGAAGACTGGAATGGCTCAGGTGAGCAGGTGAGACAGTGTGGTTTGTCTCAGGATGAAACAAAAGTCTCAGTTTTTGCTGTTTTTCAGACAGGTTTTTTTCGAGAGAACTTTTTTCAAGAGAACTTTAGGAAGCGGCCGACGCACGCTTGCTCATAGCGATGTTATAGCGCTTGAGCTTGCGATAAAGCGTGGCGCGGCTGATACCCAGCATCTTACGGGCAAGAGCTTTGTCGCCGTTCACTTGTTCAAAAACACGCTGGATGGTGGCGCGCTCCAGTTCTTCCAGGTCGCTATCCGGAGCGTGGGACTCGGACCGCGAAGGGAACGGCTCGTCGACGCCCAGGGCGACGCCAGATTCGGTGAGAGACCGCAGCGCGGGCGGCAAATCTTCCAGTTCAATCGTCTGCTGGCTGCCCAGGGCCACGGCACGCTCCATGCAGTTTTCAAGTTCACGCACGTTGCCCGGCCAATCATATTGCAACATGCACTTATTGGCCGCCGGAGTGATAGCAATCATTTTCCCCGGAGCAAATTTATCGAGGAAATAATGCACCAGCGCCTGGATGTCTGATTTCCGCTCCCGCAGCGGGGGCAAATGCAGCGTTACCACGTTCAGGCGGAAGTAAAGGTCCTTGCGGAACTTGCCTTCCTTGTACGCGCTTTCCAAATCGCGATTGGTGGCGGCGATTACGCGTACGTCGACCTTGGATTTTACGTTGCTGCCCACGGGACGGACTTCTTTTTCCTGTAGCACGCGCAGCATCTTGGCCTGCATTTCCATGGAGAGCTCGCCAATTTCGTCCAGGAAGATTGTTCCGCCGTTGGCGGTCTGGAACAAACCTTCTTTTGATCTGTTGGCGCCGGTGAACGCGCCTTTTTCGTAGCCGAAAAGTTCGCTCTCAATCAGCGTGGGAACCAGCGATCCGCAATCCACGGCAACAAAGGGCCGCTTGGCAAACGGCCCACGGAAGTGAATGGCGCGGGCCACCAGTTCTTTGCCGGTACCACTCTCGCCGGCGATCAACACGGGAGTGCGCGTATCTTTTAAGCGGGCAACCATGCGCAGAACGTCCTGGATTTTCGAAGACGAACCGACAATGCCGCTGAGCTCCATGTCCGCGTTCACACGATCGCGCAGGAACTGGTTCTCAGCCACCAGCCTGATTTTTTCTTCCATGCGCTGCAGCAACAGCTTGAGTTCTTCAATCCGGAAAGGCTTGGTGATGTAGTCATACGCGCCGAGCTTCATGGCCTGAACAGCGGTCTCAATGGAGCCGTGGCCGGTCATGATGGCGATTTCCACACGCGGCAAAAGTTGTTTCACGCGAGGAAGAAATTCCAGGCCGGTCATGTTGGGCATCATGAGGTCAGCCAGAACAATGTCCGGCGCTTCGTTTTCCAGGAAGGCGAGCGCCGCTTCCGCGCTTTCCGCTTCCTTGCAGTCAAAACCCAGAGACGCGCCCACGGTCACGCAGAGCTTGCGAATGCTCGGGTGATCGTCAACGATCAAAAACCTGACGCGCAGGTCTTTACTCTGGAGATCTTCACTCACTTGTCGGTTCTGGCCTTTCCAAAGATTTTTTCCACCGTGGAAATCAATTCATGTACACGAAACGGCTTTTCGATGTAAGGCACGCCGCTGCTGGCCAGGGCCTTCATGGTGTCCTCATTCACGGTGTCGCCGGTGATGAACAGCATTTTCTGGCGCAACTCCGGACGGTGGGCCACCACCCAATCATGGACGTCAGCTCCGCTGGCGCCTCCGGGCATGCGCATGTCAGAAATGATGCCGCTGAAACGCCCAGCTTCCAGCAGGCGCAAGCCTTCCGTGGCCGAATTGGCCGTGGCGCAGGCGTATCCGTTGCGTTCCAGCGCCATACGGAGGAAATCCAGTACCGAGCGTTCGTCTTCTATCAGCAGCAGAGGCAAAACTTCAGCCTTTATACCCAAGTTCACTGGCGAACCCGGGCTCACTGGCGCGCTCCTGCCACCGTCATAATCTTGAGTTCGGCCTTGGTGCGGACCGGGAGACGGACGCTGAAGGTTGCACCGGGCTGGTCCTGATTGTTGGCGCAAAGAATTTCGCCTTCGTGTTCGCGCACGATGCCGTAACAGATACTCAGTCCCAAACCGGTTCCCTGCCCGACTTCCTTCGTGGTAAAAAACGGATCAAAAATGCGCTCGGGATGGCGGATACCTTCGCCGTTGTCATGGAAAAGAATTTCCAGCCATGGGCCATCTTGCAGAGTTTCGATTTCAATCAAACCGGGACGTCCGGTGGAATGCACCGCGTCATACGCGTTGTTCAGGATGTTCAGGAACACCTGCTGCAATTGGTGCGAGTCGCCGGTAAGCTCGGGCAAACGTTCGTCAAATTTTTCAATGATCTTTACGCCATGGTTGGCGAAGTCATAAGCGCGCAAAGCGATCGTCTTGCGCAAAATATCGTTGATCTGGAGCCGTTGGCGCTGCGGTGGACGCTGCCGCGCGAAACTCAACAGGTTCTGCACGATTTCCTTGGTGCGCTGCGCTTCTTCCAGAATCACCTGTAGATCTTTGCGCGCGCTGCTGGGAACTTCAGGGTTTTCCATGAGCAGATCAGAGAAGCCCATGATCGCCGTCAGCGGATTGTTTACTTCATGCGCCACACCGGAAACAAGCTGGCCCACGGCCGCCATCTTTTCCGTGTGCATGAGCTTGGCCTGAATCATGGAAGCGTCTGTGATGTCGGTCATCAGCACGACGACGCTGGTGACATCACCGTTTTCATCGCGCATGGGGCTCAGGTTGATGGAAAACTTGCCTTGCGAGCCGTTGCCGCGGACGATCATGAGTTCCAGGTTGTCCACTTGCATGCCATGCAGGGCAGTTTCAAAGCCTTCCATAAACATGGCTTTGTGGGACGGCGAAACAATGCGGTCCAGGCGGTGACCGACGAGATCATTCTGATCGAAGTTGCCGGATTCCGAGCAGCGCCGGTTGGCATAACTCACCAGGCCCGCCGTATCGGCGACCATGATCATGGTCTGAGTGTTGTTCAGGATCTTGCCGGTAAAATCGCGCTCGCGCTGGAGCTGTCCTTGGAAGTTTTTTACTTCCGTGATGTCCAGCAGCACGCCGCGGTATTGCAGGACTTTTCCCTGACCGTCGCGGACGACAAAAGCGTTTTCCAGTGCATGGATGATGGAACCATCACGCCGGCAAAGGGTAACTTCAAAATTGCGGACAGCCCCGTTTTCGTTGAGTTGGCGAAGAATCTCTTCGCGCTGCTCCTGCGAAACGTAAACCTGGGCAGTGAGGTCCAGACGCAAAAGATCATCGCGCGTCTGATAGCCGAGCATGCGGACCAACGCGTCATTGACTTCAATGAAATGACCTTCGGGCGACGCAAAGAAGACGCCTTCCTGCACGTTGTCAAACAGTTCCCGATAACGGCGCTCAGCCTCACGACGGTCCGTAATGTCTTTCAGCACGTGAACGGTCTGCAATCCTTCATCGAGCGCACCGTGAATGCGCGACGTGGAAACCAGGTAGCTGCGTTCCAGTACGGGATGGAGATATTCGTCGGTATCGCCGTGTTCGCGGCAGAACGGGCACGGATATGGCGAATCGGAAGTGATGGCGGTAAGGGCGTGCATGTTCAGACCGATCAATTCCGCAGGCCGCACGCCGATGAACTCCGCCAACGAGCGATTTACTTTCAAAACCTGGTGCTGTTCGTCATGCACGACGATGAAATCAGAAATCGAATCAAAAATTTCGGCCCACTGGCGGCTGGACTGCGTGATGCGCGTAAACAGCCGCGAATTTTCCAGCGCCACCGAACCATGCACGATCAGCGCTTGAAGCAGGTTCAAGTCGTTAGGCTGGAGTTCGCGCGAAATGTCCGCAAGAGCCAGAATGCCCAGCAAGTCAGATTCGGTACCTTCAAGGCGGACGAGCGTGACGCTGCACCAACCGAGGGCGGCCACCAGGTCTGGACCCAAAGCTTGCACTCCGCTGCCGGTAATTTTGAGATCAGGCTGGCGCTCAGCCTGGGCCGAAAACGCGGTATTCAGTTTGCGGAGAAGCTCACGTTCCGGCTTGTCGCCAAAGAAGCCGACACTTTCCAAGTGATTGCCGTGGGCCAGCGCGAGAATCGCGCTCTTGGCGCCGATCATCCCGGCAACGCGGCTGGTGAAATTCTTTACAAAATCCGGCAACCGCAACGCGGAGCCCAGGTCCAGGGCCATTTCCATTAAATCTTCGGCACGCTTTTTGTGCTGCTCGGCAATGCGCAGGTTGTGTCCGGACTCCAGCGCCAGCGCGGCTTCCGCAGCCAAAGCCTGTGCGCGGTGAACGTCGGCTTCGGTGAGCGACGCGTGGCCTTTCTTGTCGAGCAATCCAAGAACGCCGAAGGGCTGACCGTCCCCGGAGAAAAGCTGCACGCATAGATATTGCTGGGCTTTGCCATGCCACTTGAGCAACTGATTTCTTTCGGGAACAGGAAGCTGGCTGATGTCGTCAACCAGCAAAGGTTCTTTCGTATCCAAAATGCGGCGGCTGGCCGCGGTGAAGTTGAGATCGAGCCGGCTGGGTGTTCCCTGACTTGCTCCCCAACGCAGGCGGCACTCCGCGCCTTCCAGCAACGCAATGAACGCGCGATCAAAGCCCAGGAACTCAGCGGCGCGGACCACGAACTTTTGCATAAAGGGATCAAGGCGCGAGGCCTGCGCGAGATCAGCCGACAGGCCAAGCAATTGATCCAGATTCTTCTGGTGGGCAGCATTGGCGAGGGAAAGTTCGACGTTATCCAAGGAAAGCTGGGCCAAGTTGCCCAAAACGTGGAAGGCCGAAACTTCAGACGGAGCAAAGACCGTGCTCCGAATCGCCAGCAACGCCGACGACGAGTGCGAAGTGATCAACGGCAGTCCCAGGCCGTGGTAGACCTTTTGGCCGTCAGAATCTTTGTACGAAAAACGGAAACTCAGCAAACGCTTGTGCTCAATGGTTTGGGCCGCGAAGGATCGCGCGTGAGCAAGAAGCGCAGTCTTGCCGCTTGTTTCTTTCCCGGGTTTGGCGCCAGTTGTCTTGGCTGCCGGGGAAACAGCCGCAAGTTTGTCGCCGTCAGGCTGGCGGACCACAATTCCGGCCACGGTGAGAGCGAATGTTTTGCGCGCGGTCTCGGCGATGAACTCGCGCAACACTGGCGGTTCGGCGCTCAAGGCCTGCAACTGGGCGCAGGCTTCAAGGATTTTTTCGATGGGAGTGCCAGCCTTGGGCTTGGCCTTGGCTTGGGCCTGGGGCTTGGGACGAGGCGTTCCGGATTTCTTACCCTGTTTCATTCTTCCTATTGAAAAGGCCCTGTTCGAACCCTTGTTTGCGCGGGGGAAACTCTGAAGTTATCCCGGAATCTCATTTTGAGTCAATAAGCAATCTCAATGGCGGCCTCAGGAAGTAACCCGCGAGACATTCTCAGGGTGAGACGGCATCTTGAGCTTTCACGGGATAAATGAGACGGGAGTACGGTTTCTGCGGTACCTCAATATTGAACTTGGACAAAGCAGTTCTTTTTTTTGTTTGAGTTACGGGTAAAACGTGCCGAAAGTACTATGTCTTACCGGGCATGGCACTGCCCTTGCACATAGAACGATGGGCCAGTCCTCGATATGAGGATAGTCCCATCCGTACCCCAGCTGCCGGGCATGATCTTGGTCTGGCTGCACGGAAGAAAGCCCGTGCCGGTAAAGAAAGCCCCGGCGCGTGGAGGTTGGAGAAGAGATGCAAACCATCGGCGGCAAGCTGTACATAGGCTTTGGCTCAATTCTGGCAATCGTATTGGTAACGTCCCTGGTGAGCCTGGGCTCGGTTTGGCACGAGCAGTCAACCAAGGCCACGTACCAGAAAGCCATCAATATGGTGGAAGGCGTTTCCAAGCTGGAGAAGGCGCGCAATGAAAACCGGCTGCGCCTGCGCAACTTCCTTCTGAATGGCGATACCCGTGAAGCCGAAGCGCTCACCCGCGGCCTGATTGACGTGGACCAACGCATCTCTGAACTTAAAGATACCAACGCCACCCTGGGCGAGAATTCCAATAATGCGCGCCAACTGCTGGAACGCATGGCGGAAGCAGAAAAAGAATGGATGGCAACGTTTGCCACGCCGTTGATGGAAAAACGCCGCCAGGTGGATGCCGGCAGCGCCACGGTGGCGGAACTGCAAATCGCCTACCTGCAGGACACGCCGACACCGGAGCAGAAACGCAAAGAAGAAGACTCAATGGTTCAGCTGTACGCCATTGTGAAAGCTGCTCTGGTCAGCGCGGAAGCCTCAGACCAGAATGCCAGCACGCTCATCAAGGTGATGACTTTACTGGGAATGATCACCATCATGGGCCTGGGAGTTTTCATTGCACGCAAAGTAGCGCGCTCCATCACCGCCCCTCTGGCGCAGTTGATTGCCGTGGCCGGACAAATCGCCAACGCCGGCGACCTGGACCAGAAAGTAGAAATCAACAGCCAGGACGAAGTGGGGCAACTGGCCCACACGTTTAACAACATGGTTTTGTATCTTCGCGAGATGGCGGGACTTTCCGAAGCCATTGCCGGTGGCGACCTATCCGTGGAAATAAGTCCGCGGTCGAGTCGCGACACGCTGGGCAAAGCCTTCCGCGAAATGACGTTCGGCCTGCGCAGTCTGGTCAAGAACGTCCGCGACAGCGCGTCGCAGGTGGCCGGTGGATCAACGCAGGTGGCACAATCGTCTGACGACTCCGCGAAGATCAGCGTACAGGCAGCTTCCGCCATCGATGAAGTCACCAGCACCATGCATGAGATGAGCATCAACGTGCAGAACATGGTGAAGAGCACGCAGATGCAGGCCTCGAACGTAAGCGAGACTTCAGCCTCCATCGACCAGATGGTGGCCAGTATTCAACGCGTGGCAGACACGGCGAAAGTCCTGCTGGATATTTCGCAGCGCTCGCGCGACGAAGTACATAGCGGCATCAACACCATGGAAAAAGCCACGGACGGACTGAGCCGCATCAACGCGGCCATCAGCTCTTCCGCGGAAATCATTTCCGCCCTAGGCGAACGCGCGGACGACATTGGCAAGATCATTGAAGTGATTGACGACCTGGCGGAGCAGACCAACCTGCTGGCCTTGAATGCGGCCATTGAAGCCGCCCGCGCCGGTGAACATGGCCTGGGCTTTGCCGTGGTCGCGGACGAAGTCCGCAAGCTGGCGGAAAAGTCCGCGCAATCAACACGGGAAATTTCCGAGCTCATCCAGAGCATCCAGAAAGAAGCCCGCAAGGCCGTGGACAACATGGAAAAAAGCACCAGCATTGTGAACGAAGGCATTACGCTGGGCAGCGATCTTAGCGGCGCATTGAAGAAGATTTCAAACGTGGTATCAGAAGTCTACAAGTTCGCGCAGGAAATTGGCGCGGCCACCAACGAGCAATCGCACGGATCTTCACAGATTGCCAAAGCCACTACGCAACTGAACGAGATCACGCACGAGATCAACTCGTCAGTAGAAGAACAGGCGTCCGGCGCGCAGGCCGTGGTACGGGCCATGGAAAAGATGCGCGAACTGGTGCAGCGGTCGTCCTCGGGTTCCACGGAACTGGCGGCTTCGGCCGAGCAGATGTCCAAGATGTCACGCACCATGCTGGATTCCATGGACCGCTTCGTCCTGGAGACGAGTCACAACGGCCAAGCCCATGGCGACAATCGCAATGGCGTCCTAGCGCGCGGCGAAGAACGTAACGGCCGTACGCCGCACTTTGCCGGCGCAGGCATGGGCGGCCACTACAACTAACTCGAACTAAAGCACCCAAGAAAGATGGAATGGCCAAAGAACACCACATCGTCGGATTCCGTATAGGGCGCGAGACCTTCGGGGTACCCATTTCGCTGGTGCATGAGATTGTGCGCGTGCCGGAGATTACGTCCGTGCCGGATTCTCCCGGCTACGTGGAAGGCGTGATCAATCTGCGCGGCAAGATTGTTTCCGTGCTGGACCTGCGCAAACGTTTTGGCGAAAAAGAAATTGTTGCCACCAAAAAGAACCGCATCCTGGTGAGCGAAGTGAACGGCAAGATGGTAGGCCTGATCGTGGATTCGGCTTCAGAAGTACTGAGGATTCCCGATAGCGACGTCCACCCGGCCCTCAGCGTTTTTGGCGATAGCGAAGTGAACTATGTGACCGGCGTGGGCAAGGTGCAAGGACGGCTGATCATTCTGGTGGACCTGAACAAGGTCATGAACAAAGGCGAACTACGACGGCTGAGCGAAACACCCGCTGCGCTCAGCGCGCTGTAACAACGCGAACAACTTAATCCGGTGCGGGTCCCGCGGCCCAAGGCGAGCAAGAAGAAAGATTCCCAGGGAGAACGATGGCAACGCCGAGCGTCCAAATCCAGATTACTGAGGCCGAGTACAAACTGCTGCAGACGCTGGTCTACCAGGAATGCGGGATGTACTTTGACGAGCGTCGCGCGCATTTTTTACAGGACCGCTTGCAACGCCGGCTGAGAGTCTGCGGGCTGGATACTTTTTACGGCTATTACCGGTTGCTCACCAGCCACCAGGGAAAACAAGAACTGGCCTGCCTGGTGGAGAACCTTACCGTCAACGAGACCAGCTTTTTCCGTAACCGTCCGCAACTGGAGCTGTTTCAGAAACACATTCTGGAAGATTTGCTGAAACGCAAACAGGAACGCCGCGACTGGAGTCTGCGGTTCTGGAGCGCCGGCTGCTCCACCGGACAGGAACCATACACGCTGGCCATGATGGTGTGCGATGCGCTGGCTTACTACTACCTGCGCAATCCCTTACCGTTTGAAATGCCCAGCCCGAAGCCGTTGATTCCACCTCCGTGGAAAGTTGAGATTCTGGCGTCTGACATTAATTTCACTGTATTGCGCACGGCGCAGGAAGCGATCTACCAGGAAACCATGATGGAAGGCGTGGATTACGCCTACCGGCTGCGATACTTCGATAAAGTGGGCGACCGCTACGCCATCAAACGGTCGTTGAAGGAACTGGTCCACTTTGACTTCCACAATCTGAAAACGGAATTTCTGCCGCAGCGCAATGACATGATCTTTTGCCGCAATGTCATGATCTATTT
>JANXPR010000383.1 GCA_025357215.1 Acidobacteriaceae bacterium
CTTCGGAGTAGCATGGAGCAAGACTTTGTCGGCCGGCGAGATGATCGTGGCCAACGACGTAAAGATTGACATCAACGTTGAAGCCAAGCACGCCGCTCCGGCTCCAGCAGCGACCAAGTAAAACCGTGAGGACAGGGCCCCGTGTCTTCTTCTGATCTGCTAACGCCGGAGAATCTTGCGCCGCTGGTGCGGAACACAATTTTCTCCGGCAACATTTATCACCACGACCAAGCCGAGTCCACCAACTCGCTGGCGCTGGCGGCTGCCAAAACACAGCAGCATCATGCGGACAGCGGCCCGGAAGGCGCGTTGTTCGTGGCCGATGAGCAGACCGCCGGCCGCGGCCGCGGCGGCCATTCGTGGTATTCAGAAAAAGGCACGGGGATCTATGCGTCGTTCCTGATACGGCCTCCCATGTCGCCGGCAGAAGCGTTGTGGCTTTCGTTGATTTCGGGCGTGGCCGTCCAGGACGCGGTAAAAGAAATCACCGGCCTGCAAGCCGACATTCGCTGGCCGAATGATTTGTTGCTCAACGAAAAGAAATTCGCCGGCATCCTTACCGAGATGAGTTCCGAGCCGACACGCGTGAACCACGCCGTGGTGGGCGTGGGCCTCAATGTAAATCAAAAAGAATTTCCGCCGGACATCCGCGCCATGGCCACATCTTTGTGCAGCGAAGCGGGCAAGGAGTTTTCCCGCGTGGAGCTCACTGGCGCCGTAGTCCGGGCGATTGATCGCGAATACCGGGCACTGCTGCGCGCCATGAGCAGTCCCATTCGAACTCCGGCGCTGCGCTTTGAACCGATTATGCAGCGCGTGGAAGCGCGCTCGTCGTACGCGCTGGGCAAGATGGTGCACGTGGAAGAGGACGGCGGCTACTACGGCGTGACGGACGGCCTGGATCCCAGCGGCTTTCTCCGCGTGAAGACCGACAAAGGCCTGCGCATGGTGATTTCCGGCAGTGTGCGGCCCGTGCCAAGGAGAACCGATGCTGCTGGTTCTTGATGTGGGCAATACCAACACCGTGCTGGGCGTTTACCGCATGGAAACGTCCGGGTTCTCTGGCAGAGTTGGCACTAAGCTCGAAGCCCACTGGCGGGTGGCGACCATCGCCACGCACACCGTGGACGAATACGGCGTGTTGTTCAGAAACCTGTTCGCCATCGGCAAGATTGAAGTTGCGGAAGTGCGCGGCATCATTATTTCGTCCGTGGTTCCTCCCATGGATTCCACGCTGCGCGAAGTCTGCGAGCGTTACTTCCATTTGAAGCCACTTTTTGTTGAGCCGGGCGCCAAAACCGGAATGCCGGTGCTGTGTGACAATCCGGCGGAAGTTGGCGCGGACCGCATTGTGAATGGCGTAGCGGCATTTGAGAAATTTGGCGGACCGTGCATCGTCGTCGATTTTGGAACGGCCACTACATTTGACGTCGTGTCCCGCAAAGGCGAGTACATGGGCGGCGCGATTGCTCCGGGCATCGGGATATCGGCACAGGCTCTAGTGGAAAACACGGCCCGACTGCCGCGCGTGGACTTCCGCAAACCCGGCAAACTGATTGGCACCAACACGGTGGCCAGCATGCAGTCCGGCATGTTTTATGGCTATCTGGGATTGGTGGACGGCATCCTGGAGCGCATGACGGCTGAGTTGGGTCCGGAGACCAAGGTTGTGGCCACCGGCGGCTTGTCGCCGTTGATTGGGGAACATTCCAAGTTCATCAAGACCGTGGACGACCTGCTTACCCTGGACGGCCTGCGAATCATCTGGGAACGCAACACGGCGGCGCACAAACAGCAGAGAGCGTAAAGAACCTTTTCGCCGCAGATCAACGCAGATAAACGCTGATCCTCCGCCATATCATTTGAGCTTCACCTACGAGCTGCCCCTACCGTGGAAAACTACTTCAACTACTTTACGGAGATCGAAGAGCGCTACCAGAAGCGTCGCGGCACGGGCTTGTTGCTGTCCACGATTGACTGGGCTTTGATTGAGACGTGGAAGGACGCCGGACTGCCGCTGGAAGCGGTGCTCCGCGGGATTGACGAGACGTTTGACAAATATGATCGCCGTCCGGCGAAGGCCAAAAAGATCAACAGCCTGGCTTACTGTGCGCAGGAAGTACTGGCCGCGGCGGAAGACATGAAAGAAGCGGCCGTTGGAGCGCAGCCAAAAGAACACGGAGACGACAAACTGGAATCCGGGCTGAGCGCAGCGGAAATCGCCAACTTCATGCGCAAGAATGCCGAGAAGCTGCGGCAGATTGGAACGTTCAATCAGGGTGAGGCGCGGGCCCAAAGCGGTGCGTCGGCCCAAATTCATTCAGCAGCCGATGCGGTTGCCGGTTCGCTGGCCGCGCTGGCGGCGGAGCTTGAAGGCGCGTCCAGCCTGCCTAAGCTGGAAGACCTGGAGCGCCGTCTAACGGTGATGGAAGAAAAACTTTTGGCGGCGCTGACCATTGCGGCCTCGGAAGCGGAGCTTGTGGCCTTGAGGACGGAAGCGGACCGCGAAATTGCACCATATCGCAGCAAAATGCCCGCCGCGCAGATTGTTCAGCTACAGAAACAATTTATTCACAAGCGGATGCTCGAAAAGGCTACAATGCCCAGACTCAGCCTCTTTTACATGTGAATCTAAAAATCGAAAAGATGATCTACGGCGGCGATGGCCTGGCTCGTCTTCCCGACGGGAAAGCCGTGTTTGTGCCGTTTGTGCTTCCCGGGGAAGAGGTGAGCGCCACCTTGAGCCGGGAAAAGAGCAGCTTTGCTCGCGCCACGGCGGACCATGTGGTCACGCCCGCGGACATGCGCGTGCAGCCGCAGTGTCCGCATTTCACCGTCTGCGGCGGCTGCCACTACCAGCACACCACATACTCCACGCAGTTGGAATTCAAGCGGGCGATTCTGAAAGAAACGCTGCTGCGCAACGCCAAGTTTGAATGGACGAAGGAGATTGTCACCCACTCGGCGGAAGCCTGGAACTATCGCAACCGCACACGGATGAAAGTCCAAGGCGGAAAGAATTTTGCGCTGGGATACCACAAGGTGGCGTCGCACGATCTGCTGCCGGTGAAGAATTGTCCAATTAGTTCGCCCGCGGTGAACCGCGTGATTGAAAAGCTGTGGGAGATGGGACTGAGTGGCGGCGTACCGGAAGGCGTGAATGAAATTGAATTCTTCGCGGACCACGCCGACACGCGTCTGGTGCTGGAAATCTACCAGTCGGCGAACGCGACAGGCATACGGGAATTTGCCGGCGAACTGCAGAACCGTATTTCAGAAATTCAGGGCGTGGGAATTTTTACCGGACTACCCGGCGGCGGACAAGCCCAACTAAAAGAAACTGTCGGCAACGCTTCCTTGATGTATCAGGTGGGCGAACGGACGTTCCGCGTGAGCGCCGGGTCTTTCTTCCAGACCAACCGGCTGCTGGTGCAGGAACTGGTAAAGACCGTGGTCTCGGATTCCTTCGGGAAGATTGCTGTTGACCTGTACGCAGGGGTGGGACTATTTGCCAACCATCTGGCAAAGCGCTTTGACCAGGTATTTGCCGTGGAGAACGCGCCGGCTTCGTCGGCGGACTTGCAGGCGAACGCGTTGAAGAATGTAGTCCCGGTAAAGACCGCGACAGAGCAGTTTCTACCACGATGCCTGAACATGAATCCGGATGTGGTCGTCGTGGACCCGCCGCGATCGGGCCTGGGGACAAAGGCCAGCCAGTTGCTGGCGGCGTTGCGCGTGAAGAAGATCGTTTACGTATCGTGCGATCCGGCAACGTTGGCGCGCGACGTGCGTTTACTGCTGGAAACCGGGTACCACGTGGAAGACCTGCACCTGATTGACCTGTTCCCACAGACTTTTCATATTGAGAGCATCGTCCGGCTGTCGCGGTAGAATTTTTCAGCTAAAATCATTTTCGATCCGTGTTAGACCCAAGTCGCAAGTCGCAGATGAAAGATGAAAGCCCTGCACGAAGCTTCGGCCGCCACCACAAAGTCTCCAACCGTTTTCGCTTATTCCTTCTTGCTGCAATCTCCGCTGGCGATAGGCGCCGCTGCGTTCGCGGTTGGCATCTGGGTTGCCGGGCACGTTGCACGTGCTCCGCTAACGTGGGCCATGGCCTCGGCCCTGGTGGCGTTTTGTGCCATTGCCGGCGCTGTCGCGCGGCACGCACGGATCGCGCAAGTTGCGGCGTTGCTGGCCTTGGTGGGCGCAGGCGCTTATGCACGCGAGTACACCCCCGCACCCAACGTGGTGATTCCGCCCGCGGAATTTCTGGGCGCAAAAAATGTGAAGGTTGTTGGCTGCGTAACCAATGATGGCGCGGCGATTGCCGGAGGATTTCCACGGGAGCGCTTCGATCTCCAGGCGAAGAGCCTGCAACTTGAAGGAGCAGAGTTTTCGCAGCCCGTCGGCATCCGTGCGAGCTTGTTTCTAAAACATCCGCCACGTCCGCAAGATGGCAGTTTAGGTCCGGCACAGTTTCCTCCGTTGGCATATGGAGATTGCCTGGTCTTTCCGGCGAAGCTGAGGCTGCCGCGCAATTTCCATAATCCCGGCGCTTTTGACCACGAAGGCTACCTGCGCGGACTGGGCATCGGCACACTGGCGTCAGTAGCGGCAGAAGACGTGAAGATGCTGCCGGAAAAATCGCGCGCCCGCCTGGGTTTCTGGCGCAGCCGGATTCGCCGAAGTGTTCTAGACCACATCAACGCGGCATCATTTGATAACCCCAAAAACGCTTTATGGAGCAAAGAAGATGCTGCGATCTTTTCCGCCATGATCATTGGCGACGATTCGCTTCTGCTGCGCAACGTTCGCGAAGAGTTTCAAGAGACGGGCGTCTATCACCTGCTGGTAGTTTCCGGGATGAACGTCGCACTGCTGGCCTTTGCCGTTTTCTGGCTGGCACGAAAGTTGCGGGCCCCGCCGTGGGCGGCTTCTCTGATAACGATTGCTCTAGCGGCCTTCTACGCCTACGTCGCCGGAATGGGTGTGCCCATCATGCGCGCTGTGCTGATGTTGTCAGTGTATCTAGTTGGGCGTTTGTTTTACCGCGAACGGCAATCGTTCAACGCGACAGGCTTGGCCGCGCTGGTAGTGTTGGTGATTTCGCCCAATGCCCTGTTTGAAGCTGGATTCCAGTTGACGTTTCTGGCGCTGGTGGCGATCGCCGGAATTTCCGTTCCTCTGCTGGAACGGACGTCGACGCCATACAGGCGGGCCTTGCTGCATCTTGATTCAACGGCTTATGACCTGAACCTTGAACCGCGCCTCGCACAGTTTCGGCTTGACATGCGTTTGGTCGCCGAAAGACTTGCGGCCTTTCTAGGGCGGACGCTAGCGCGGTGGCTGGTGGTGGGCGCGGTGAGCGCGGTGGTTGCGTTGCTTGAACTGATTACGGTCTCCACCGTCACCCAGGCGGTACTGGTGGTCCCCATGCGCGCGTATTTTCATCGCGCCGCGGTGATTGGCATGCCAGCCAACGTATTGGTGCTACCGCTGGCCGGAGTAATGCTCAATTCCGGAGTAGCGGCGATTGCGCTGAGCTATGTTTCGCTTCCCTTGGCGCGGGTAGCCGGATTCATCGCCGCATCTACTCTCCACTGGACGCTCGGTTGTCTGCAGTGGCTGGCCGCGTTTCATATTTCGCAATGGCGCATGCCGGACGTGAGTGTGACCATTGCGGTGTTGGCCGCCCTGGGAGTTTTGTTTGCCCTGGCGACGATTCAAAAACGCCGGCGCGTTGCGGTCTTGGGGTTGGCAGGGCTGTTCGTCACGGCAGGGTTCGCCGCATTTTTCGCACCCCGTCCGTCGATTGAACCCGGCAAACTTGAGGTCACGGCCATTGACGTAGGCCAGGGAGATTCGTTGCTGATTGTTTCGCCGCAAGGCAGGACGATGCTGATCGACGGCGGCAGCGGAAGCCCGGTCCACAGTGAATTTGATTTTGGTGAAGACGTGGTCTCGCCGTATCTTTGGTCGCGCGGCCTCAAGCAACTCGACGTAGTCGTCCTTACGCATGCGCACGGCGATCACATTGGCGGGCTGGAGCGCGTGGTACGGAACTTTCAACCGCGGGAACTATGGGTGGGCACGAACCCAGAGACGGATTCTCTCCGGCAGCTGCTTCTCACGGCGGAAGAAAACCACGTTTCTGTAAAGCGGCACTTGAGGGGCGACGCAATCGAATGGGGCGGAGCGCACCTGCAGGTAATGGCGCCGCTACAAGATCGTGAGCCCAGGTCCCAGCCCAAGAACGACGATTCGCTGGTGTTGTTGGTTTCTTACGGTCAAACTTCCGCGCTGCTGGCCGGGGACGTAGAGAAAGCCATGGAGCGTATTCTGGCCACGGAGACGCCGCACGTGGATTTACTGAAAGTGGCCCACCATGGCAGCGCGACGTCTACAACCGGGGAACTGCTGGCGGCCGCGCAACCAACGTTCGCGGTTATCTCGGTCGGATACCGGAACCAGTTCGGACATCCGCGTTACGAAGTTCTTGAGCGCCTGCAACAAGCGCATGTGCGAACGTACCGAACAGACCTGCAGGGCGCGGTCACGTTTCTTCTTGACGGCCGAACGGTGACAGCCAGACAGCAATAACTCGGAGCGGCTTCCCAGGCAAGAACAGATAAAACATCTAATCATCCATTGCCTAGTAAGGTACCGGCTGGCAAAAATCAGCCATGGCACGGGAGCCACACGGCACAATGAAAGGAATCGTCTGGAGCGGACACGCGCTAAGACAAATCTGTGTGAAAAACCTGTGTTTTGGTCCCGCGGGTCTGGGGCCGAAGGCATCTAAACCACCAAAACCACAACCTGTTGGAGGGGTGTTGCTTATGAAGAGAATCTGCGTACTAACATTTTTGCTGGCAGCCAGTGCCTTGCCGGCTTTTTCGCAACCACAGGGTTACCAGCAGGGCTTTCAGCGTTCGGCGGAAACCGTTACCGACCGCCTGTCGCTCATACAACAGCGGGGGCCCAATGCTGCCACCTGGCACCTGGACAACTTCAATGGACGCTTCCGTATTTTTACCCAGCCCAACCTGCATACGAACGGCAGCGAAGTTTTTACGATCAACGAAGGCGGCTTGATCGGCATCGGCACGCAGACGCCGGGGGCAGCGCTGCATTTGTCGGCTGACAACCTGTTCGTGAAAGACCGCGCCGGCCAGTTCATCCTGAGCGGACGCAGCAATTCGAACCTGCGTTTGTATATGGGAATCCGCACTGAGCTGAATCCGCCCGTGGCCCAGATTTCATTCGTGGAAGAAGGCATTGCCTGGCGCAATATTTCCATTGGCAGCAACAACAGCAACATAGGAATTGGATACCTTGATCCGCGGGAAAAACTGGAAGTGAACGGCAATATTCGCGCGTTCGGCGCGCTGATGGGCAACTCAGCGATCTTTGACGCCGGAAACGAAGTGGACCGCGACCGCAACTGGGACCGTGATCGCGACCGGGGCCGGGACCGCAATGACCGCGATCGGGACAGAAACAGAGACTGGGGATACCGCGCGAACGACGTGATCCTGGGCCTGGGACAGAACCACGCGCGCGTATTTCGCGTGGACGACCAGGGATCAGTCTTCGCGGCCAAAGGCTTTTATCCCGGCGGCGTGGATTATGCCGAGTCCGTGGAAGTGACCGGTGAACGCTCCAAGTACCAGCCGGGCGACGTGATGGCCATTGATCCGGACGCGGCGGACGGTTTCTCCACTACGCGCGCAGCTTATTCCACTCTGGTTGCCGGAGTCTATTCCACTCAGCCGGGCGTGCTGGCCAGCACGCATCCATTGGAAATGGAAAAGTTTGCCGGTGAAGTACCGCTGGCCATGTTTGGCATTGTGCCGTGCAAAGTGAGCGCGGAAAACGGACCGATAGCCCGCGGAGATTTGCTCGTTTCGGCGGCAACTCCCGGCTACGCGATGAAAGGCACGGACAAGAAGCGCATGCTGGGCGCCATTGTGGGCAAGGCCCTTGATCCGCTGCCGCAAGGGACGGGAACCATCCGCATCCTACTTACTTCGCGCTAGAAACTCAAAAGGAAAAACGAAAAGAGACGGGCAAAAGTCCCGTCTCTTTTTATTGGTAGACGGTTCTCGGGCATTGGGTTGTGCGCGAAGCCTGAGCTGGAACCTATTTCACTGGGCCGGCCATGTCTTCTTCTTGCGGCTCGTCACTCTCGTCGATTTCTTCGACCGGCAGGCTGTTTTTATATTCCTCAATGATGGCCAAGGCTTCCTGTTCCTGGGCAGCGTTCACGCGTACGGCCACGCCACCGACGCCGGGCAGGATGGATTGCGTGGCGTCAATGCTGGCGACCATGGACTCAATGCCCGCCGAAGTCAGCAAAGCATGTACCACCAAGGCCTCAGACTCCTGCTGGGTATCAAAAACATTCACCAATTCCGGGTCTGCTGTAGGATGTGCGCTCATGCTCTTCCTCCTGCTCCTATCATAAGTTAGATGCCAGAAGAGATGCGAACGTGATCAGGAGTGGGCGGAGAAAAATGAGATTTGGGCGACTTTGCCTGGGCTATCGTTGCCCAGACAAGTTGCGGAATTAATGGATGGGCCAGAAGATTTTCGCCACCAGCGCGCCGAACATACCCAGGGAGCCCAGGGCGGCTTGATACTCGCGATGGCGGCGATAGAGGTCCATGGAGAACCGGCCGCCCGTTTCTCCGGAGTCTGAAGTGGGCGAGGAAGAAACAGGGCGATATGCAGTCAGGCGCGGCAAGAGGCGTGGGACATGCGCGGCGTACTGATCGTAATCCTGGAAAATCGAACGCAGGTATTTTTCTTCAGCTCGGATCACCGGGATATAAATCACCACAAACATCAGCAGGGCCCCGGCGGCGATCCACCAATTGCGCGCGGCCACCATGAAGCCAACGGCGATCAATACCGAGCCAAGGTATAGAGGGTTGCGGGTATGGGCGTAGGGGCCGGTCATCGTCAAGGCGGCGTTTTTGCGAATGTGTCCCGAGGCAATAGCGCGGACGAAAATGCCAGAAACGGTGACGATCGCTCCAATGCCAATGGAAATCCAACTTGGGTGGGCAAACCAGAAGTACGCGGCGGCAAACAGAAAGCCGAGCGGAACGCGCATGCGCGTAGCGATTCGCGACCAGCTAGGCATGTACGCCTCCTAAAAGGTGCCGGGCCGCGGCCACTGCTTCTTCCGTGGTTATTTTGAGCAAACCGTCGTCCGGTTGGCGATGATGGGAAAACGTGGTTTCGCTCTCAGGGTGCCGCAAGGCGATCACACTAGGTCCGAACGGGCCGGTGCGCGCGGGGTCCGTGGGGCCGTAAAGCCCAAGAGTGGGTACGCCGAGCGTGGCTGCCAGATGGAGAGGTCCGGTGTCTCCGCCCACGAACAGGCGGGCGCGACGAGTGAGCGAAATCAGTTGTCCTATGGTGCAGTTGATGGGGAAAGCGTTGCCTCCGCTGGAATTTGTCACGGCCAGGGCGAGCGAGTCTTCTCCGGGGCCCACGTTGACCAAGGTCTTAACATTATGCACTGCCAGGGCTTGGGCGACAGCGCCGAAACGTTCGCCCGGCCACTGCTTACCTCCCCAGCCAGCGCCGGGATTCATGATGGCAAAGCTGGCTATGCCCAGGCGCTGAATTTTGCGTTCGGC
>JANXPR010000446.1 GCA_025357215.1 Acidobacteriaceae bacterium
AGGCGATTGAATTGTTGAAGTCCGCGCGCGCGGGCCAGGCCTCCGCCGAGCGTGACGCCAACCGCCTGCGCGAACAGTTGGAGCAGCGCGAAGAAGAAATGGAAATCATGCGCGCGGAAGTAATCTCACTGCGCAAAGAGCGCGAAGAAGTTCGCGGACGGGTGGAGAAAATGCTCAAGCAGATTGACGCGTTGGTGGCGCAAGCCTGATGCCCACGGTCTCTCATCAAATGACAACCACGCAGTTTGAGCTGGAAGGCTATAAGGTCGTCCGCACGCTGGGAATCGTACGGGGGATCATTGTGCGGTCGCGGTCCATCTTTGGGACCATCGGCGCCAGCTTGCAGACGATTGTGGGCGGAAACATTACGCTGCTGACCAACTTGTGCGAAAAAACCCGCGAAGATTGCTTTGAAGCCATGCTGCAACATGCCGCATCGCTGGGCGCGAATGCCGTGGTGGGCGTCCGCTATGACGCCACGGAGATCATGCAGGGCGTGACAGAAGTGTTGTGCTACGGGACCGCCGTAGTGGTGCAGCCGAAACAGAGTTGACCGCGCGAGATTTCTCTTGACCTCAAATCTCAGGGAACGATAATCAGTTCATGGGAATTTCTGTTCGGCAGGAGAGCAGCGTGGCATCAGAAGGAACAGCACCACCGGTGAAAGTGGAAATCTACGATCAGGTGTACAACCTGCGCGGCGTTGACGCGGAGTACGTCACCCGACTGGCTGAGTTCGTGGATAGAAAAATGCGCAACGTGGCCGAGCAGACGTCCACGGTTGATTCCCTGCGGCTGGCAATCCTGGCGGCGCTGAACATCGCCGATGAATACCACATCCTCAGGAAAAAGTACGAACTGCTGGCCGGCGAATATCTGCAGCGGGCGGATGCGCTCTCCGGAGCATTGGATGAAGTACTGGAAGACGGACGCAAGGCCGGATAACGCAAAAACCATTCCTACCACAGAGGGCACAGAGGAACGCGGAGACAAGAGCTTGAACCACAAAGGACACGAAGGAACACAAAGGAAAAAGGCAAGTTGAACCGCGACGGACGCAAACGAGCGCGAAGAATTGAAGAAAGAGCCCTAAAGAAAGCCGCGAACCCGGCGCGCGGTGAGCCGGTATCTTTACAACAGCGGCCACAGCGGAGCACAAAGTGGCCGAATGCCCGCAATAAAGTGCGGATGATTCCATCGTAAAACCTTCTTTTCCTCACAGCCATAGACAGACAACTCCATTTGACTTATTTGTTCTACTATGTAGAATATTGCCGTTTCGCGTAACTCAGCAAACTGAATGGAGTCTCACACATGCCGGCAACACCTGTTATTTACTTTGAAATTGGCTGTCGCGATACGGCCAAGACCCAACAATTCTTTGCCCAGCTCTTCGGATGGCAGATCCAGCAGTCCGGTCCAGTGGCGGCGATCAACACCGGGTCCAAGGACGGGATACAGGGCCACATCAACTCTTTAGGACACGAGCCGCACAACTATGTGACGGTCTATGTGCAAGTGGATGACATCAAGGCCTATCTGGAAAAGGCCACGGCGCTCGGCGGAAAGATGCTGGTGCCGCCGGTGAAGATTCCAACGGGCACGTTCGCGTGGATCAGCGATCCGGATGGAAACATTGTGGGATTGATGCAGCCAAAATAGGTCACAGCGGGGACTTTTACCACAGAGGACACAGAGGAACACCGAGGAAAACTTAACCACAAAGGACACGAAGGAACACAAAGGAAAGAAAGATTCGACCGCAACGGACGCAAAGGACGCAAAGCATGGTCGGCGAGTTCTGGCGAGAGGCGTGTAGGAAAAGAATCTTTACCACTTAGGACAGAGAGGAACACGGAGCCGGTTAACCCATAAAGGTCACGAAGGAACACAAAGGAGCCGGATAGAGGTTTGAGCGGCGAACCTGGCTTGCGCGGTGAGCCGCTAGGTGTAGGCGCAGAAGGCAGATCGCGAAGACATTTTATCTTCAGCGGTGTGCCGCGCAGCGACCAAGAATAAAGCCGCGAGGCCGACTAGCGCGCCGAGCGGCGTGCTCTAGGAGCAGAAAGCTGTTCGCAAAGAGGAGACTCGTTAGCGGTGTGCCGCGCTTTCGCGCGGCAAAAAAATGAAGACCGACCCGCGGGGCCGTGCAAATGGGCCGTTATTGAACCCGTCGGTAGACGGTGGGAACCTGCCGTGGCTCTTTAGGCATTTCCGTACTGGCGGAACTTCGCACACCGAGCCTGGATAACGAGTCAAGTCCCCTGTTCATTTGAATATCGGTTCAAATAACGGTAACCATTCGGCACCTGCTTTGCAGGCCGGTCATCAGGAGTGATGCTAAAGAAAACCGCGCATGATAGCAAGGGAAGTAAATTTGTGCCGCGTTCTGAACAGTTTACGAACGGTCAGGCGATTTACAATTCCTTCACGATGACGGAATCGCCGCACGTTCAGAAATTCGTGGTCCCAGTGGACGCCGCGGGGCAGCGCGTGGATCAATGGCTGACGGCGCAAATGCCGGACACCAGTCGCGTGCGCGTACAGCAGCTCATCGAACAAGAAAAAGTTACCGTCAACAGCGCGGTGCCCAAGCCCAAACTCAAACTGCGCGGTGGAGAAGAAATCATCGTCAACGGGCAGGTCGAACTGCCTCCGCTCAAAGCATTCGCTGAAGACATTCCACTGGACATCGTTTACGAAGACGATGATCTCGCGATCATCAACAAGCCGGCCGGTATGACAGTCCACGCCGGATCAAGTAAAGGCGAATACGCCAACAAAGGCACGCTCGTCAACGCTCTGCTGTACCGTTTCAACCGGCTTTCACAGGTGGGAGGCGAGTTGCGGCCCGGCATTGTTCATCGCCTGGATAAGAACACCAGCGGGTTGATGGTCGTCGCCAAGTCCGATCGTGTACACCGCAAGCTGGCGCAGCAGTTCGCCAAGCGTGAAGTCAAAAAGACATACATAGCGCTGGTCCACGGACGGATGGCCAAGATGCAAGGCACCATTAACACGGAGATCAGCCGCGATCCGGTGCGGCGCCAGCGCATGACCACGCGGCGAAGTTCCACCAGCAAGCCGGGACGCAGCGCCATTACCCACTGGAAGGTGCTAAGAGAAGTGGACGGGCCGTGCGGAAAATTCTCTCTTGTGGAAGTAAAGATCGAAACCGGACGCACGCACCAAATCCGCGTGCATCTTGCGTCGCTGGGACACCCGGTAGCCGGCGATACGGTATATGGGGCTCCTCGCTTAGTTCCCGGTTACGGAGGTACAGGATCAAAAGGAGCATCTCTGGGCAGACACTTTCTACACTCTTCCGCGATACAATTTGAGCATCCAATGACCTGTGCTCCCCTGTTGTTGGAGCAACCCCTGCCCGCTGAATTGAATGAGTTTCTTCGCGGCGTGGGGATAAAGGAAGGTTCTGCGTAAATGAGGGTAATCCGATTGTCTTCCGCTCGCGTTCTCGGCATTGCGTTGGTGCTGGCCCTGGGCTGTGGCCTGGGTCTGGCACAAGCTCAGCCCGCGGCACTGCTGTCACAACCGGCTTCGGGAGTTTCACCGCAGCCAGTTGCCGCAAACACGATGAGCGCTGGCCTGGCGCCGTCCGACGACCCGCAGAACACCATGCAGGTGTTCCGCTCGCGTTCGGATGAAGTGAACGTAATCTTTACCGTGACGGACAAGCACGGCAAATTCGTAAAAGATCTGCAACAAAGACATTTCACTATTCTTGACAACAATCTGCCTCCGCAGGAGATCAAAGGTTTCCAGGCGGAAACCGATCTGCCGTTGCGCGTTGGCTTGTTGATTGACGCCAGCAATTCCATCCGCGACCGCTTCCAGTTTGAGCAGCGCGCGGCCACGGAATTTCTGCGCCAGGTGGTGCGTCCGCAAACCGACCGCGCCTTTGTTCTGGCGTTTGATGAAGTCACCGACATTACCCAGGACTACACCAATGACCTGGACAAGCTGGCCAAGGGCGTGAAAATTATTCGTCCGGGCGGCGGCACGGCCATGTGGGACGCCGTCTATCTGGCATCACGCGACAAACTGATGAAAGAACGCGCGGAGAGCGCTACCGGCACCGTGCGCAAAGCCATCATCCTGGTCTCTGACGGCGACGACAACCAGAGCCGTTACACCCGCAAGGACGCCATTGAGATGGCGCAACGTGCCGGCGTGATCGTGTACGCCATCAGCACCAACCTCAACAATATTCTGGACAGCGGCGACCACAACCTGCAAGCCATGGCGGAAGCCACCGGCGGACGGGCGTTCTTCCCTTCCAAGTTGAACGATCTGACCGGTTCGTTCAAGGCAATTCAGGAAGAGCTGCGGAGCCAGTATTCGGTTTCCTACAAGCCGGAACACTTTGACGCGAATGGACAGTTTCGTCCGATCCAGATTTTGGCGGAGAACAAGAAGTTTCGGGTCCGCGCCAAAAAGGGATACTACGTTCCCAAGACGCAGTAACTCGAACTCGAATCTTTAACCAAGAGGCCCGGCGTGATGCCGGGCTTTTTTGTTTAAAAGACGGCTCTTGGCTGTTGGCTCTTGGTATTTAGTTTTGGTGGCCGGCATTTCGTTCAAGAACCTAGCGATCCCTGAAACGCCGAATTCGGACATCACAGTCGTTTTCGCCGTCAAGAAACTTCCCTAGCCGCCTTATAATGGGTGCCATCCGGACTAATCTCAAAAGCCTTGGTGTATCTCTCATGAGAGCTCTCAGCACATTCATCGTTTTGGACCTGGTTCTTGTTCTTGGCGGCGCAGCAGGTGCACAACAAGCCGTTGCCACACCGACACCTGCCTCGCCACAAAACGCGGGAACAGGAACCGGCATCACGGTTTCCGGGGACAACATTCCCAAGTTCGTTGTGCGTTCGGACGAAGTCAGCGTGATCTTTACCGTGCTGGACAAACACGGCAAGTTCGTCAAGGACATGGCGCAAACCCAGTTCCGCGTACTGGACAACAACCTGCCGCCACGGCAAGTAGTCCGCTTTCAGGCCGAGACCGATCTGCCGTTGCGCGTGGGTCTGCTGATTGACGCCAGCAACTCCATCCGCGACCGCTTCCAGTTTGAGCAACAGGCAGCCACCGAGTTTCTGCAGCAGATTATCCGTCCCAAGAGTGACCGGGCGTTTGTCCTGGCCTTTGACGAAGTGCCGGACGTGACCCAGGACTTTACCAACGACCTGGACAAACTCACCCGCGGCATCAAGGTGATCCAGCCGGGCGGCGGCACCGCCATGTGGGACGCCATCTACATTGCCTGCCGTGACCACCTGATGAAAGAACCGGACACGACCACCATACGCCGGGCCATTATCCTGGTGTCTGACGGTGACGACAATCAGAGCCGCGTGCTGCGCTCGGAAGCCATTGAGATGGCCCAGAAGGCCGGCGTGATTGTCTACGCCATCAGCACCAACCTGAGCGATCCGCATGCCAAGGGCGATAACAACCTGAAGATGCTGGCGGAAGCCACGGGCGGACGCGCGTTCTTTCCGTTCAAACTGACGGACGTGTCGGACGCTTTCCATGACGTGCAGGAAGAACTGCGCAGCCAGTATTCGCTCGCTTACAAACCGGACCATTTTGAAG
>JANXPR010000466.1 GCA_025357215.1 Acidobacteriaceae bacterium
CTACATCCTCAAACCATTCGATAAAAGACGCATCCTCCAGGCGGTGGAAAAAGCGCGCAAAACTCAAGAATCAGGCGTGGCGCCGAGCGAACGACTGAACACCCTGGTCAAGCTATTGGAACAGCAAAAGCCCCAGACCACGAAGGTTCTGCTGAAGGCAAATAGCCGTCTGTTCCTCGTTGATCAGAAAGAAATCTGCTTTGCATCCATTGAGGATGGCGTGATCACCGTGGTGGCCCAACATATGGAGGGTCAGTCGAATTGCCGCACTTTGGAGGAATTACTGACTTCTCTGGATTCGAACCTCTTTTGGCGAGCGCACCGCTCCTATCTGGTCAACATCAATCGCATCAAGGAAGTGGTGCCGTGGTTCAAGAGCTCATACCAACTCCGCATGGACGACAAAAAGCAGACCGAAGTCCCGGTGAGCCGGGCACAGACCAAGCGGTTGAGAGAATTGTTCGGGCTTTAGTGTGCCGCCGGCGCGCCCACGATAATCTTCAGCAAGTCCCCGGCGAGCCCTGATGCCGGCACGAACTCCATGTTGCAAAGCACGACCACGCCGGCTTTTGTTTCCGGTTGCATCATGATTGCCGTAGTGACCCGTTGTTGATTTCCACCGTGACCCACCGCAACAAATCCAAGATCTGTTCCTGTGCCCCAACCCAGCGCATAGCCGTTCATCGACCCGTCCGATGCTTTCTGTGCTGTCCACATCTGCTGGCGCGTTTCCCGCTTCAAGAGGGTGTCGTTCAGGAGTGCGACTTCAAGCCGCGCAAGGTCTTCTGCATTGGCAATTATTCCGCCGCCTGGAATCTTGTAACTTGTGTCAACGAGGTCAGAATTCAGGATATTACCTTTTTCGTCCTTCTGATAGCCCTGCGCGCGATGGGTGATGATGGCGAGTCCATCATCCCTTCGAGTGTGAGTCATCCCGGCCGGAACAAAAACGGCCTGCTGCATGAAGTCGATGAACTTCTGTCCGGAAGCGCCTTCCATCACGCAACCCAGCAATGTGTAGCCAAAGGTGGAGTAGTTGAACTTCTTGCCTGGCTCGGTGACGAGATCGTCATCGGCGAACGTCTTGAGCGCTTCTTCCATGCTCGAATAGTGTCGTGTGCTGGACAGCGCGGGATCATCTTCCTTGTAGTGCCGAATGCCGGCCAGGTGCCCGAGAACCTGACGCGACGTGATCGGCCACGGCTTCTTTGGAAATACCGGGCAATACTTTTGCACGGGAGCATCCAGGTCCAGCTTGCCGTGTTCCACGAGCCACATGGCGCCCGTGGCGGTGATAGGTTTGGAGACGGACGCCAGACGATACATTGTCTCGTTCGTGGCGGGAACGGTGTTTTCCAAATCAGCCAGGCCATAGCCTGTCGCCCAGACGAACACGCCATCCTTGACGATGGCCACGGAGATTCCAGGCGTTCCGCTCTTGGCCATGAACTCCGTAACTTTCTTGTTAATCTCGCTGATGGATGCGGGGTCGAGCTTGGTTTGGGCCCAGGCCGGAACGGCCGCGACCAAAATGAGCAGGAAACAAAGTCGAAATCGCATCCACGGATTGTACTAACTTGGGCGTATCTCCGGCACCACCTTAAATTCCAGCCTCTTCGATCCTCGCAACACCGTTAGCCTTGTCGCGACGCCGATGCGGTCTTCTCCGAGCAGGCGATGAAGCACGTCCATGCCTTCCACAGGCTCGCCTTCCAGAGCGACGATCACATCGCCTTCGCGCAGGCCGCTCTTACTTGCCGGCGTGCCGGGTTCAATCGCCAATAGCAGAGCGCCGGTTGAGGTCTTGAGATCGTAATGCCGGGCAATGATCTTGTTCAGCGGAGCGGTCTGGGCCTGCACGCCGATAAAGCTGCGGCGAACCACGCCTTCGCGAATCAACTTGCTGGCAATAAACTTCGCCGTGTTGATGGAGATGGCAAAGCACAGGCCTTGGGCTGACATGATGGTGGCGGTGTTCACGCCGATCACTTCTCCCCGGGAATTCACCAGCGGTCCGCCGGAGTTGCCGGGATTCAGAGCGGCGTCGGTCTGGATTACGTCTTCAATCAGCCGTCCGGATTGCGAGCGCAAGCTGCGTCCCAGCGCGCTGACCACGCCGGCGGTGACCGTGTGTTGGAACCCATACGGGTTGCCGATGGCCACCACCAACTGCCCTACGCGAATCTGCCGCGAGTCGCCGAGCTTGGCGGCCAGCAACACGGGCGCATCAACACGAAGGAGCGCCAGGTCGGTGTCCGGATCTTCGCCGATGAGCTGTGCGCTGAATTCGCCAAGCTCCGGCGCAAAGACTTTCAGCTTGTCGGCGCCGTGGACCACGTGACTGTTGGTCAAGATGAATCCGTCCGGGGTAAAGACAAATCCTGAGCCGCTGCCACCGCGCCCACGCGCCGTTTCAGTCTCGATGCGAACGACCGTCGGGCTTACCGACTCCGCAACCGTGGTGACGACGCGCGAGTAAGCGTCCATGGCCTCGGCTTCAGTGGGCACGGTCGCTTGCTCTGAAGCTTGCGCTTCGACTTCCGGGGATGAAACGTACGAATAGGAATTACTCATGACCTGATTGGATAGCCGCTCAGCAGCAAAAGATTCATGAGCAAGTCTAGTCCGCGCGCTGGTTCGAAAGAACTAGCCGTTCGGCTAGGTTGTCTTTTTATCCGCCAAACGTTCTAAAGCAATTCCACAGGCGGTGTTGATGGGGCGTGTCCATTTACAATTCCTTGCGTGACTGACCTGAAAGGCAAGATTGTACTCATCACTGGCGCGTCAAAGCGTCTGGGACGCGCCTGTGCATTCGCCATGGCCCGTGCCGATGCAAAAGTCGCCATTACTTACTTGAGGTCAGAAGACGCCGCGCGGCACACGCTCCACGAGATCCAAAAACTTGGCGCTGAAGGTCACGCAATCAAGTGCGACATTCGCGACGAGAACAGCATCGTCAGCGCCATTGAGTCCACGGCCTCCCAATTCGGCAAGATCGATATTCTTATCAACAACGCCGGTTTCTACGAGTCCGTGCCGTTCGATCAGATCAGCGCTGAGCAGTGGGACAACATGTTCGCCACCAACGTCCGCGGCCCGTTTTTGTTTTCGCGACATGCGATTCCGGAACTGCGCAAGACGCAAGGCCGCATCATTCATATGGGTTCGCTTGGCGGAGAAAAGCCCTGGGCCACGCACGCGCACTACTGTTCGTCGAAAGCCGCGCTACACATGCTGACCCAGGTGATGGCCAAAGCTCTGGCCCCGGAGATTGCCGTGAATTGCGTTGCGCCGGGAATGATCGACGCCGGAGGGCGCAAGAAGAGTGAAGGCGAAAAGAATGAAGGCGAGGTTCAATTGCTCAACAAGTTTGCCGAGCGCACTCCCGCAGGCCGCAACGGCGAGCCGCAGGATGTGGTGGATGCTGTGATGTACTTTGCCACATGCTCAAAGTTCATTACCGGACAGATCATGACGGTAGACGGTGGCCTGGGGCTGGTTTGAACCCGTTTTTACCACTGATCTTCACTGATGCCACAGATGAGGCTGGAAGGCTTATCCCACTAGCTGTTTGCACGATCCGTTTTCAGATCAGTGTCATCCGTGCAAATCTGTGGTCGGTTCTACTTCTGACTCGCGAACGCCTTCACCACAATGGCTTTAGGGTCTTTGCCTAGCGGAATCATGGTCTCTAGCGAAGGCGTGTCCGGCTGCGGACGACCTTTGCGGTCTACCAATGAGAGCACGGTGAGGTCGCCGCTGCCGGTATTCACCACCAGCAGCATGAGTTGGTTGGGCGAAAGAACCATGGCTTCCGGATGGCTGCCCACCTGAACTGAACTTGCCCGCTTGCCGTTATCAATGCTGTACGTTGCTACAGCGTCCGAGCCGAAGTTCACTACATAAAGGAAGGCGTTGTCAGGTGAAACCAGCGCGTTCGCCGGCTGGTCGCCGATGAGGAACGTGTTATTGACTTCATTGGGGCCGGTGATGATTTCGGAGATTGAGCTTGCCGCGCGGTTGCAGACGAAAACTTCACCGCCATCCGGTTTCACGGCAACATGGGCGGGCGATTGACCTACATCCAGCAGGGCCAGCAGCTTCGCGGATTTCAGGTCGATCACGGCAACGTGATTGGAATCATCGCACGCCACAAAGACCTTGCTGGAGTCCGGCAGGATTCCCAACGACGCCGGCTGATGGCAGGTTTTCACTTTGCCGATCACTGACAGCTTTTCGGTATCGACCAGGGCCACCGCGTCTTCGTCACGTAGAGTAACCACGGCCATTTTGCCGTCTGGCGTTACGCGGGTCAGCGTGCTGCCGGCGCCGACGTAAAAAGTTTTGATCACTCGGTGTTTTTCCAGGTCGATTACGGAGAGGTTCGCCGAACCGGAGTTGGCGACGTAAGCGCGCAGGCCGTCCGCGGAAACGTCAACAAACTGCGGTGCGCCGTGGACGCCGACGGTAAAAATAACTTTGTTGGTCTCGGCGTCAATCACGCTTACGTTGTTGGAATCGGTGTTGGCAACGTAAATCTCGTTGCGCTTGGGATTGGCGGCCATCCCGGCCGGGTTCCTGCCCACGGTCACCACCGTTTGCACGGCGAGTGTACGCAGGTCCACCACCGTGACGTTGTTGCTGCCGCTGTTGCTGATGTAAGCGTACTCGTGATAATTCGGGACGGGATCCGGCGTGTTCTGGCAACCGCAGAGCGCGGCCGCAAGCAACAGCGAGGCTGCTACGAAATTTCGGGAAGTGATGGCGCGCAATCTATTTTCCGGCCTTGGCTGCCGCTGGTTGCTTTTGCGGCTCCTGAACGCTGCGGTGGACCACCGGCGCAATCTGCCGGACCTCCACCATCAATTCATCAAACTGGTCAGGGAAGAGCGATTGCGATCCGTCTGAAAGCGCGCGGTCAGGATTAGCATGGACTTCCACAATCAATCCGTCTGAGCCCACAGCAACGGCGGCGCGTGCCAGCGGCAGGACTTTGTCGCGTTTGCCAGTGCCGTGACTGGGATCGCAGATGATGGGCAGGTGGCTGAGCTTCTGGACAGCCGGCACAATACTCAAGTCCAGCGTGTTGCGCGTGTGGTCAGCAAATGTGCGGACGCCGCGCTCGCAGAGTACAACCTGATAGTTGCCTTCGCTTAAAACGTATTCGGCGGCCATCAGGAATTCTTCCAGCGTGGCGGACATGCCGCGCTTCAACAGGACGGGCTTGCGCATGCGTCCGGCCTTCTTGAGCAGAGAAAAATTCTGCATGTTGCGCGCACCAATCTGGATCATATCGGCGTAGTGGTTCACCAGGTCAAGGGATTCGTTGTCGATGGCTTCAGTCACGATGAGCAGCCCAAAGCGGTCACGGATTTCCGCCATGATCTTCAAGCCTTCTTCTCCCAGTCCTTGAAAGGCATACGGGGAGGTGCGAGGCTTGTAGGCGCCTCCGCGGAAAAAACGCGCGCCGGCTTTGGCCACCCGCTCGGCTACGGCAAACGCCTGTTCGCGGGATTCAATGGAACACGGGCCGGCGATGATGCCCAGGTCGCGTCCGCCAAAGCTAGCGTCAGTGCCGCGGAAGCGGACGACCGTGTCATCTTCCTTCACGTCACGGCTTACGAGCTTATACGGCTTGCTGACGACAATGACTTCCTGCACACCGGACATTTCTTCCAGCGTGCCGGCTTCCACCGCACCCTTGTTGCCGGTAATGCCAATCGCCGTGCGCACCGCGCCCGGGATAGCGTGCGGGCGATAGCCCAGAGATTCAATCCGCTCGCAAACGGCACGCACCTGTTCTTCAGTGGCGTGCGCCTTCATTACAACCAGCATGGGTTCCTTTCGCGCGTCCTTGCATCTCGCTGAAGCTCTTCTTAAGTTTACTGTGATTGCCGCCTGCGGAGCAACGGAAACCCGCGTATTTAGCATCTTAGAATCAATGGTTTACCGCCCGTGAGCGAATCGTGGTGGCGGTTAAGAACAGCGAAGTTCTCAATCCTTGGAATAATCTGAACGTAGAGACGTGGCACTGCCACGTCTCACTCTCAAGCGCACGACGATCTCCGTCTTCGTCCCGAACGTGTTCAGCGCCTCCTGATTACTACTTAATAACTCTTTCGCCCTCCCCACCGCCTTTCGGGAAAGTTTGTTGCAAACAAAGGGTAAAGTGCAATTCGACAAGACAGTCATGAGGCAGTCGAAGCTCTCTTTCCGGTGTGTTTTGCCTTCGATCAAGACCACTCTTTCCGACCGTACTCTTGTCGCCGAGTTTACCAACTGTCAAACGTGCATGCCCTTCCCCAAGCAGTTGAAGGCAACTCTTCAAAGAACCTCGATCCCATCGCCGGGGCGAATGCGTTCTGCTTCCATACGCCGGCAGAATCTCCTCTATTATACGCTTTTTATTCACCACCGACAATAAGATAGCCGGCTGGGTCGATGGCATGAAGCATGAATTCCGCTACCTGGCACAAGGCGTTGGATATCTCAATGGCCTCGCGTTCCAGGCAGACCAAGGTCCGGCGCTTCTCCGGGACCTCGCATACCAACCGCCCCAGTTGGGCGTCCTGCTCTTGCTGGGGGCGACCTGCCGGGAGTTTTGGAACCCCGTCATAACGGAGGCCTGCGCCGCAAAATGAAAGCCCCTGCCAATCCTCACTCTTGCTCTTCCGATCACGGCGATTCCGGCGATCACGCGCGATCACGGCGATTCCTCCCCGGGCCGCGGCCCACCGGGATCTCCTCGCCAACGGTGAACTAACCATCTTGTCTTCGTCCGGAATGCATTCGCGCCGTACTGCGGAATTGGCAGAAACCCTTAGAATTCATATCATAGAGAGTGAGACGTAGCTGTGCTACGTCTCTACGCCCCGGTTTATCGCTTCCGCGACGAACACCGCGGCTCTTGCTTTTCCAAAGAACTAAGCTTATGGCAGAAACCAAAGACATTCCCGCCAACCCTTTGCAGAGGCAAATGCAAATGGAAGACCGCTACGATCCGCAGCGCATAGAAGAGAAGTGGCAAGCCCGCTGGGCCGCCGATCCCAGTCTCTACGCCGCTGAGCCGCACAACAGCAAGCGCAAGAAATACTACGTGCTGGAAATGCTGCCGTATCCCTCTGGCGCGCTGCACATGGGGCACGTACGCAACTACGCGATTGGCGACGCCCTGGCCCGCTACATGTGGATGACCGGCCACAACGTGCTTCATCCCATGGGATGGGACGCGTTCGGTCTTCCCGCGGAAAATGCCGCGATCAAGAACAACGTGCCACCGCGAAAGTGGACGCTCCAGAACATCGCGCAAATGAAGAAGCAGATGGCGCGGCTTGGTTTCGCCTATGACTGGTCGCGCGAAGTGACCACGTGCTTGCCCGAGTACTATCGCTGGAACCAGTGGTTCTTCCTTAAGCTTTATGAGAAAGGCTTGGCGTATCGCAAGAAGAGCAAAGTGAATTGGTGTCCGGAGTGCGCCACCGTGCTGGCCAACGAGCAGGTAGT
>JANXPR010000486.1 GCA_025357215.1 Acidobacteriaceae bacterium
CCTTATTCTCGGCGCCAGCCGGGCGCGCATTGCGCAGCAGCTTTTTGTTGAGACGCTCGTTCTGTGCATAGCCGGTGGCGGACTGGGAGTCCTGATGGCCGGCGGAATGCTGCGGTTGTTTCACGGGCTCCAGGCCACAAGCGCCACCATCGCAGCCCAGGGCAGCACGGTGGTGATGGGTGGCGGAGCCATGGACCTTTCCCGAGGTGAGCTGGCCGGCATCAACGGGCAAGTTCTGCTCTTTGTCACCCTGGTTGTTTTCCTGTCGGCTTGTGTATGCAGTCTGGCTCCGCTTTTTATGGTGTCGCGCACCAGTCCCATTGAGGGCGTGCGTTCCGGCGGCCGCGTTTCCGCCAGCAGTTGGGTCAAAACCTTCAGGACCACGCTGGTAGCCGGCGAAGTAGCCATGGCGACTGTCCTGCTGATAGGAACGGTGCTGCTGGTAAAGAGTCTCATGAACCTCAATGCCGCAAGCCCGGGATTTGTGTCACAGGGAGTTCTCGCCGCTCAACTACAAATCTCCGGCGACAAGTATTCAACTGACGAATCACGGCTTGCCTTCTACGATCAGTTGCTCGGCCGTTCCCGTAGCCTTCCTGGAGCTACCGCGGCGGGGATCATCGACTTTCTGCCCTTTGCAGGTCTTCATAACAACGCGCCATTCCTGGTGCAAGGGAGTGCTGACTCAGATCTGTGGAAAGGTCCGTTGGCTGAATACAGAGTAGTGAGCGCCAATTACTTCAAGACCATGCAGGTCCCCCTGCTGGCGGGCCGGGATTTCAACCCGCAAGACACGGACAATCACCCGCGAACGGTGATCGTGAGCCGCAATTTGGCTGATGGCTTCTTAGGTGGTGCAAGAAACGCCCTAGGACAACACCTCCGTCTGTCATTTGCGCCTGACGGCTGGTTTGAAGTGGTCGGAGTGGCTGGCGATGTTAAGCACTGGAACGTAGGCGAGCAGGCCAGCCGCTACGTGTATTTTCCCATTACGCAATGGCAGGTGGCTTCCATGTTTGTAGTAGTACGCTCCTCGCCCGGCGCGGAGGAAGGACTGGTTCCGTCGTTGCGATCCGAGGTGACCAGGATCGACCGCGCGCAATCAATTTTTGATGTGAAGCCAATGGATGAGCGGCGGAAAGAGTCCTTGGGGCCTTACGAAATGAACCTGTTCGCGCTCGGTACGTTTGCCAGCGCGGCTCTGGTGCTGGCTTGCGTGGGGCTTTACGGAATCATTTCGTTCATTGTGGCGCAGCGTACGTCTGAAGTCGGGATTCGCATGGCCTTAGGCGCGCAGCCGGGCGCAGTGATGAGATTAATTTTGAAGCAATGCCTGGGGGTGACGGTGGCCGGTCTGGGTCTGGGCAGCCTTGCGGCGCTGGGAACCACTCGGTTTCTGAACCGCTTCCTCTACGGCATTGGCCAGAATGATCTTGGCACTTTTGCCATCGCCGCCGCGGCAATTCTGGTGGTCGCAACCTGCGCCGGTTACTTTCCGGCACGCCGCGCAACCAAGACTGACGTTGCCAGCGCTCTTCGCCACGATTGATACAGTCAGTTTTGAAGCCTGATCTTTACGCAGCCGATTCCGGCGTATTGGGAACTGAAGAACTGGTTGGCCCAGTTCTTTCAATCGAGATCGGCTTTCGGCGAGTCATTCGTCCCAGCGAACGCAGCACATAGATAACTGGTCCCAGGAACGGAATGCCTTGAACCAGCATTTGAAAGAGCGTCCGGAGAGCGTGCAGAGTAAGACCTTGCTCCAGAATACTTGAAGACAGTTCCTTCCACAATGCCGGCAGTCCATGCACCGCCTGAGGTATGTACCACTTATAGAATGCGTATCCGGCGAACATCGAAAAGAGG
>JANXPR010000100.1 GCA_025357215.1 Acidobacteriaceae bacterium
CATCCCAAGATCTAAAGCACTTACACGATTCATCCCAATAAAAGCCCGTGTGGCACAGCCGCCCCGGCTGTGGCTGGGTTTTCGTTGACAATCGCCATAAACATATGCAAATAAACAGCTTAGCATATCACAATGTTAAGCGAAAGTCAAGCGAATTTACCACCCATCTTGGGCCCAGACGGACCCTGCCTCGCCCCAACCCAATATCTTGGGTCGCCTTACCTTAGATCAACCCAACATCTTGTGGTCTAGTGGTTTTTCTTTGTTTTGGCTGATTGCCGCCGGCTGAGTGCTGACTGCTTTTTTTCTGCCGCAGGCCCGCGCGGAGCGCCCAAAAATCAGCTAGCGGCCCTGACTGTTTTCCACGATTTCAATTTCTTCCTGGGTGAGGCCGTAGAGTTCATGTATGGCCCATGATCGGAGACCGCCACAAAACCTTCCCTACAGTATTCTCACGACCTTGCCCCCAGAGAAGAAATTCGTTGTGCCGTTCAAGATGCGATCGCGCTTGCGGTCTGCTTTCAAGATTAATTCAGTCAGATTGTCGAAGTATTCCGTTCCCGGAGTCTTTGCGTTGAGCTCGTGGTAAAGCTCCTCAAACCGGTATATTTCGTGGCTTGAGTCCTCTTGGCCAATACGTTTTGTAAGCAACACTAGGCCTGCGTTCACGCGCTTCACCCCGAGCATGCGCACTGAGGTGCGAACACCTCCAAGCATGAAGTGACCTACGCAGACTAGATCTGGATTGCGCGATGGACAAGGACGGATGTCTGCAATGATGTCCGCAAGGATGCTCATGGCAACATGGCACAGATCTCTGCCTGTCGTTAGGTCCCTGACCTGCGCAAGCAGTTCAGAGGTCGTCGCTTCTATTGTTGCGGTCCTAGAATGCAGAACGCAATCAACGAGTCCGCACCTAAGGATGCCACACTCGCTTGGTTCGCGTTGCGTCATACGCCTAGCGAGCCATCCAGTCTGATCGCGTGTCCCACGTGATCCTTATATGTTGGCGCTATATATGAGGTGGACATAAAAGAACTCTACTCTGAAAATCTGCTGAATGCAAGGCTCTGATTACCGAAGGCGGCTTGGAGAACGAATCCGCAAACTCAGAAACCAGCGAGGCTGGTCCCAGGAAGAGTTTGCCGACATCTGCGGAGTTAACCGCAGCTACATGGGCCGAATCGAGCGCGGCGAGCTAAATCTGACTTTGGACAGTTTGGCGAAAGTTGGGAAGGGCCTCGGTACAAGTGTGTCGACGCTCTTGAAAAATATTGTGTGAACGAAGCGCAGGGAAGTCATGACTATGACTGACAAGCAAGTGCTGGCCTGCTTTAAGATGCCGGGCGGCTCCACGATCACGGGGCGTACAACCAGCATTCGCAATGTGTTTGTCGCCGCAATCGTTCCCATCATCCGTCCCACAGCGGATGAGATTAGACAGGTATTGGAAATATTACATCTCGACGCCATTGATTTAAGGTGCTCATATTGCGGTGATCGAGCTACGGAATGGGATCACCTTCGACCTCTAGTCAAGGATGGAAAGCCAACCGGCTATCCCTCATCGATTCGAAACCTGGTGCCTTCGTGCGGAAAATGCAATCAGTCCAAAGGCAGTACAAACTGGCAAGATTGGATGAACGGCATAGCACGCCACTCTCCGACTTCTCGGAAAGTGACCGACATCGAGAAACGTATCAGTTACTTGCAGCAGTATGAATCGTGGGCCGATTGCGTTCCGTTAAATGTGAAGGATCTCGTGTCTCCCAAGCTTTGGGATCAGTACTATGGGTTGCAGGAGGAGATTCTGAGTAAAATGCGCGATGCTCAAAAGCTCTCGAAGGAGATAGCTCTTGAAATCAAGTCACGGACAAACGACCACCACTGAGAGTCGCAAGAAACAACGGTGAAGTCGTGGTCCATGAGAAGCGGCGAAGCTGGTAAGCCGGGCTGGGATCATTCTTGATATCTACCGCTGCAGATTCTTGCGCTCCGCCTGCGGCTTTGCGCAATGCCTGCGGCAGCGCGGAAGGAATCATTTTTCTTCTTACCGGCACTTATTTCTCAGCGCGCTTTGCGCGCCTCGAAAACGTACCGGGCTATTTTCATTGTGTCCCGCTAAAGCGGTTGCGTCGCCACCATTTGTCTTTCTCGTGTTCCTTCGCGGCAACCATCCAGCGTCACCATGGTCTGCCCTGTAAAATGATTCTTCCTATGGCGAACGCAAGCAATTCCTTTGATGTTCTGGTGATCGGCGCCGGGCCTACCGGTATGGCGTCCGCGATTGAAGCGCAGCGCGCTGGATTTTCCGCCGTCATGATCGACAAGGGCTGTCTGGTGAACTCGCTCTTCAACTATCCGGCGAACATGACGTTCTTTACCACGCCCGAACTCCTCGAAATTGGCGACATCCCGTTCAGCAGCGCGAACCAGAAGCCCACGCGGCATGAAGCGCTGGAGTATTACCGCAACGTGGCGCAGCATTACAAGCTCAACGTCCGCCAGTACCAGCAGGTGCTAACGGTCACCGGATACGACGGGGCGTTCGTTGTTGCAACCCGGGATCGTCACGACCAGGTGCACGAGTACAAAGCACGCAAGATCGTGGTCGCCACGGGATATTACGATCGCGCCAACTACCTGGGCGTCCCCGGGGAAGACCTGGCAAAGGTGATGCACTATTACAAGGAACCGCATCCTTATTACGACATGGACGTGCTGATCATCGGTGGCAAGAATTCAGCGGCCATTGCGGCGCTGGAGTTGTGGCGGCGCGGGTCGCGTGTGACCATGGTGCATCGCGGCGGGGAAATCCACGGGAACGTGAAGTACTGGATCAAGCCAGACATTGAAAATCGCA
The DNA here is from genome assembly GCA_025357215.1 of Acidobacteriaceae bacterium. GTDB lineage: Bacteria > Acidobacteriota > Terriglobia > Terriglobales > Acidobacteriaceae > Angelobacter. The sequence continues at coordinate 2,864 of JANXPR010000100.1, forward strand.
TTAAGAATGGAGAGGTTGCCGCGCACTTTAGCAGCATCGTACTGGAGATTGCGGCGGAGAACGTTCGCATCAAGACGCCGCAGGGTGAGCGGACGCTGAAAAACGATTTTGTCTTCGCGCTTACGGGTTATCACCCGGACTACGAATTCCTGGAGTCCGTGGGCATTAAGCTGACGCGCCCGGAGATGCGTCCGGTGTGCGACCCAAAAACCTTCGAGAGTAACGTCCCAGGGATTTACGTGGCCGGCGTAATTGTCTCCGGCGCCAGGACCAGCGAGATATTCATTGAGAACGGGCGCTTCCACGGGAAGCAGATTGCCGAAGACTTAAAGGGGCGAATCGCCGTGACCTCACCCCATCCCACGTAAGAGCGACGCGGTCTGGGGGCCCCCGTGATCGCGCGGGATCGCTCGTGATCGCCGAAAGCGGAAAGCAATTATCACCACTGATCCGCACAGATGACACTGATCGGAATAAGTTACCGGGATTTGAGATTACTCATTACGAGAGACGCCCGAACTCGAAAGAAACCACTCTCGAAAGACGCCACTGATGAATCAAAACCAGGTTCTGACGATTTTCGATCTCGCGCGATGTCGGCGATGGCGCGCGATTCCGGCGATTTTATATATCTTCTTCCAGGTATTCCATCACGGCGTGGAGGTTGTTTTCCTCAAGGAAGACTCCGGGTACCCTGGTTCGTCCTTCTTTTTCGGCGCGTTGGGCGGCGGTTTGCGCGGTGGGGAGTTCCACTCGCATTTCTTCATGCATAAAAGGCACGAGTTCGTCGGCGTCCACGCGGGCGACGAAAGTACCGCCGGGGTTTTGTTCGAACATGACTTGGTACGTCACCGGCTGGCCGTCCAGCTTCATGATGTCCAGGGTCCCTTGAGGCATACGATCCCTCCGCTACCGCCGGTCTGTCTTGGTGCTCACGCCGGGGTAGGATAGCATGTAGCAAGAAAAGTTTAACCCTCAGGTTCGAGCGAGTGCAAACGGCAAAAGCTCTGGACGAAAAATTTGCCCGCATAAGAGGCGACGTGAGTCGTTCTTCAAAGGGCTACCTGGGCTGTGGTATCGGCATCACGAGAAGAACCAAACGTACCTGACAAAATATTTTTGGCCCGGCCATCCTGCCGGACGGGTGCGACTTGGAGTTTCTTGATCCTATTACCGGAGACGTGCAGAAGATGAAACGATATGCAATCTTAATTACCCTCGCCATGAGTCTTGTTTGCTTTGCGCCCGGAGCTGGAGCTCAGCTGACCACCGATGACCACAAGAACGATTACAACCACGGCGCGCTTGGCGGCTTCGTTGATTTCACCCGCCAGCAGGGATCAAGCTTTAACCTGCTTGGCGCCGGCGGAAGGATCGGCTTCAACGTGCAGCGCCACGTGGTGCTGGAAGCGGAAATGGCCTACGATTTTGAAAAGACCCAGTCGCAGACCGTGACCGTGGCCGGCGTCACCACGACCACGCGATCCAGCTTGCGCCTGCTGCATGCGGCGTTTGGTCCCAAGATCCAGTTCAACGCGGGGCCGGTCCGGGCGTTCGTGCTAGCCAAAGCCGGCATTCTGAACTTTGGATTTTGTGGACCCGCCACGGCTGGAGCCATCGGCAGCCAGCTTGGCAATATTTCTGACGGTGACACCAAGATCGTCATGTATCCCGGAGCCGGAATCGAGACCGGCAGCCGCTGGCTGAGCTTCCGCGCGGAAATCGGCGACGAAGTTTTCTTCGCTAGCGGCACACACCACAACATTCGTGCAACTTTTGGTCCCCAATTCCGTTTCTAAAGAAGTACAATCCGATTACCGATATCAGGAAAGCAGTCCTTGAGCAGGGCTGCTTTCCGTTTTAGGCATTCAAAAACGAAGGATCGTGGAAGAATTGGAACAGGCCCTTTCCGGGGAATGGATCACCGGTAAGTACTCTCCGCTGGCAACATGTGCCTTCGGCTATGCCCTTCTTGCGGCAACCGTATGGACCAGCGGAACAACCTAGGTGTGTTTCGTCCTCGTAGATGTGGGCTTCTTCCTTGCCGCTGCCGTAGTCGCCTTTCGCAACAACAAGTTCGAGCTGCCCCGGATCACAATCACCGCCGTCATCACCGGGATCGGCATTCTTGTGGCGGGTGTGGTCGTGCTGGCCGGATGGCAATTTGGCACCTTGCATAAACTTTTTGGCAAACCAGTGCCATGGTTTTACGGCGTGCTTTACTTTGTGTGGGCCATCGCCCAGCAATGGATTCAGCAATCGTTCTTTTATTCGCGGCTTGAACCATTCCTCTCTCGCCACGGCGCAGGGCTAATCGCCGGCGCGCTATTCGGATTGATCCATCTGCCCAACCCGGTGCTGGCACCAGTGACGTTCGTGGGTGGCTGGCTGATGAGTGAAGTCTTCCGCCGCTACCGCAGCGTGGTGCCGCTAGGGATTGTCCACGGCCTGGTCGGACTGGCCATTGCCGTCGTTGTTCCCGACCATATCAATCACCAGATGGAAGTTGGCCTGGGATATTTGCAGTGGGGCGGATAGGCGAGCTTGTTTCGCAAATTCTCCTGACAAACTTGCCGCGATTTCTGTGCACAATTCTGCGTGGCGAAAATCCACAAGCAGAGCGTGTGTTAAATTAGAAAGAGTGTGGGCGCGTAGCTCAGTTGGTAGAGCAACGCCCTTTTAAGGCGTGGGTCGCTGGTTCGAATCCAGCCGCGCTCACCAAGCTTTTCTGTCGTTGCGCTCCAACCCGCCTGGGAGCATCGCATTCACCCAAGACCAAATGGCCCTCATGACGAGCGGCTCGGCGCGCGAGCCGGCCTCGCTGCTCGTTGTTATCCCAATGCTTCCCCTTGCGTTCAGGTCTGCCAGAGCCATAGTTATCCGTCTACTAGCTTGCCGGAGTGGAGGAAGGTAGACTAAGGGGCATCGTGATTGAACAAAAAATTAACGAATTCTTTGGGGATACCGAGTCTACTGGCTTTGGAACCGGCTGGTGGAGCGGGATATTGTCGGCGTTTTTCGGCTTTCTTTCATTCGGAGGAGTTTTGTGCCTCCATTTTCCTCAGCTCCTAAGTTCTCCTGAACTGCGTCCACACTATCCAATGAACACGATGCGGATTCTGATTCAATGCCTCATAGTCGCGGCGATTCTATTCGGCATTATTTCCACCATTAAACGCAAGAAAAAGATTTTGGGATTGACTGGAATGTTGCTGGCCATCGCGGCAACCGCTTTGGGCGGATCAAGCGTGCAGATTAACAGTACGTTGCACGATGGGCCGGTAATTGGCCTGGACTGGTTTTTGCTTGATTTGTTTTTGATGGCACTGATCTATGTGCCGCTCGAAAGACTCTGGCCGCAGTATCCAAAACAAGGAACATTTAGAAACGAATGGACTTTGGATGTGGTTTATTTCATGTCCACTCATCTCCCAATTCAGATTTTATCTTTTCTGGTTTTATTGCCTGCTACCCAGGCCACCAGGTATTTGAGCGTTCCGGTTCTTCAACAATTTATTGCTCGCTTGCCCTGGTTCTTGCAGTTTTTTTTGGCCGTCGTGGTTGCGGACATTGCCGAGTACTTTATTCATTTAGCTCTGCACAAAGTGCCTTTTCTCTGGCGCTTTCATGCCGTTCATCATTCTTCGAAGGCGCTTGATTGGATCGCGGGATCACGATCCCACTTTGTGGACGACACGCTTGTGCGCGGATTTATTCTGGCTCCTCTCATGCTCGGGTTTTCGCAGTCGATCATGGTTGCCTATTTGATTTTTGTCACCCTGCACGCTACCTGGACTCACTGCAATTTTGCTCCCAACGTTAAATGGCTGGAAAAGTTCTTGGTCATGCCCCGATATCATCATTGGCACCATACTTCACAAAAGGAGGCCACCGACAAGAACTTTGCCATCCACTTTCCGTGGATCGATAAAATCTTTGGAACTTATTACTACCCTGATACATGGCCGGAAAGTTATGGCCTGGACGGCGAACAGATTGCGCCCGGCTTTTTAAAGCAGACGATTGAACCATTTATCAAAAGGAACAAACCGCTCTAAAAGTCCAGAGTGCCGAGCGGAACGTCCTTGGGGATCTCTGCACCTCTAACCGTGGCATTAATTGACTTGGCTAACCAATGACTGATCGTGACAGGGCTAGTTATAAAGTTCTTGCCATTTCGCCAAGTGGTGATGATTGTTTTGCAGGCATGCGCTAAACGTGGCGGTTACCGGAAGCCAGTCGCCAATATTCATGGCGTTATCTTGTTCATCGTTATACCGCCGGAATCCAAAGTCCCGGGTGTGCGTCCAATAGTTTTGGACCATGTTTACCCACAAGGCAAATATCCGCGTACCCAGCCACATCACCACTGTAAACTTCAGACTTCCAACTAACTTCCATAAGAGATAAAAACTAAGGGCCTGCGAAACTATCGCAAAAAGCGGGTTTGCAACGACTCGAAAAGTGCGCGACTGCAAAACCGGGTCTTTGGCCAGATTCTCATTGCATTGATACGGCATTAGGCAACGATACAGAGTTTGCCAAAAGCCATCGCCGGAGAGTTTATTAGGGTCGCCGTCATGGTCGGCATTTTTGTGATGCAGCCGGTGCCGATTCACCCAGGCGATTGGATCTACATAGATCCCCAGGAAGTTGTTCACGACCGTGACGGTTTTTATGAACCATTCCTTGTAGTCGAGTGCACGGTGAGCGATTCCCATGTGAAGAACGTCGGCCAGATACACTCCGGCGAGAAACCAAGCGAAGACAAAATACACTCCGCCTATCAATAGCCCGATCCATGGTCCCAAATGCGCTGGGGCGGAATACATACAAGCCAACATGTAGAAGAAAAGAATCGAATAGCCCGTGAGATTGTAGATTTTCATGGTGACTCTCCGTCGGGTGATTCAAACAGAAACCGGAGATGCTTTCAAACAAAAAAATCAAAGTAGACAAAGCCTGTTGGTCCACAGTTCTTCAACTATCAGGAGTATTCTGCGTTGCCAAACGGAGGAATAGGTTTCGCACGGCCCGTTTTTCCCCAACGCCGTCACCCGCTGATCGAAGATCAAAATAAATGTTGCAGCTGCACAAAAAATTCTACCGGAGTTTGCAGCTGGTTTGTGGTCCGATGATTCCGCATCATTCGCACTTGCGAAAGCGTCTCAAGCCGTTTCAGTCGCCTTCACCGTCCTCTGCAACCGTCTTAGAACGTCCGGGAGAGTCCGAGGGCACGCAGGGCGGAAAGCCAGCGTATTTGAGTTCATGCCCAGTGTTCTGCTCCGGCCCCGAAAGAGAGCTTCACTCTGGTCCGGATTAAGCCTTTGTCGCGAAAAACAACTCCCACCGTAAAGAACCATTAAGTCCCGCTAAGACTTGTAGTAACCCAGCACTTTTGCAGAACTTTTTCCGCGATTCCGTGCTCAAACAATCATAGAGATCAGAGCACGCAGTGGTGAGGCAATTCCCCTGTGAAAGGATCTCATTGAGACAGGCATCGCCTCATCGGCGAGGGAGAGGTTTCGAAATGCGATATCTGAAGTATTTGTTGTTGTTGGCGGTGCTGGTGCTGCCGGCTGTCCACTCGCAGGCGCAGGTTGCGATTGGCGTCCAAATTGGTCCGAACTATGGTCTCTACAATGCACCTCCTGTTTGCGAGTACGGGTTTTATCCGGACTACCCGTTTGGCTGCGCACCCTACGGCTATTGGGGCCCCGAATGGTTTGTTGACGGCGCGTTTATCGGCGCCGGTCCCTGGTACAACT
>JANXPR010000533.1 GCA_025357215.1 Acidobacteriaceae bacterium
TGTGGCGATTATCGTCCGTGACATGGAAAAGGCCTATGCGCGGCTGCGGCAAAACAAAGTGCAGCATGCATCCAGCGGCCCACAGACATTACCGGCCTGGAACAAGAACGCCAGCGGCATCAAAGCGTTTTACTTTCGCGATCCGGACGATCACAACCTGGAAATTCTCTGGTTCCCAGAAGGCAAGGGTTCGGCCAAATGGCACCGGCCAGGCGACGATCTCTTTCTGGGAATCGATCACACGGCCATCGTAGTAAACAACACCGATGCGAGCCTGGCGTTTTACCGTGACTTGCTCGGACTGCGCGTGGCTGGTGAAAGTGAAAACTACGGCACGGAGCAGGAGCACTTAAACAACGTCTTCGGCGCGCATTTGCGGATCACTGCATTGCGAGCCGAGTCAGGTCCGGGAATCGAGTTGTTGGACTATCTGGCCCCGCGCGACGGACGTCCGCTGTCTGGGGATTTGCATGCGAACGACCTGGCCCATTGGGAAACACAGGTTATCGTCTCCGTTCCAGATGAACTCACTAAAACTCTGGCGGCGAATCGTACTGAGTTGATTTCGTCCGGCATCACGCAAGTCAAGGTCGCCGGCGAAAACGCAAAAGAAATCATCATTAAAGATCCTGACGGACACGCAGTTGCGTTGGTTTCACCTCAAGGCAAGCCATAGTCCCAACATCCGCAACCATTTAATTTACGGATCGACAAACGTGGAGAAGCACTCATGAACGCAGAAGAACTTCGACTGAAAGAATCGCAGGACCGCAACAAACACTGGAAACGCTGGGGACCTTATCTGAGTGAACGCGCCTGGGGCACAGTGCGTGAAGACTACAGCTCCTTCGGCGAAGCTTGGGATTACTTTCCCCACGATCATGCCCGTTCGCGCGCTTACCGCTGGAACGAAGACGGCATTGCAGGAATTTCTGACCGTCACCAACATTTGTGCTTTGCCTTGGCTCTCTGGAACGGCCGCGACCCGATTTTGAAAGAACGCATCTTTGGTTTGACCGGCAGCGAGGGAAATCACGGCGAAGACGTGAAGGAATACTACTTCTATCTGGACAGCACGCCCACGCACTCCTATATGAAGTATCTGTACAAGTATCCGCAAGCCGAGTTCCCGTATGGGCAACTGTTGGAAGAAAATCGCCGCCGGTCCAAGAGCGAGCCGGAATACGAGTTGATGGACACCGGCGTGTTCAACGACGACCGCTATTTTGACGTATTCATCGAATACGCCAAGGCCGGCACTGAAGATATTTGCATCACCGTGCGTGTCGCCAATCGCGGACCGGAAGCCGCAAGCATTCACCTGTTGCCGACTCTGTGGTTCCGCAACACGTGGTCCTGGAAAGAAGGCGGCCACAAGCCTTCCATGGAGTTGGATCCCGCAGGCGCGGTGCACGCCAGCAAATCCGGTGTGGGCGACTATTACCTTTACTCTGGCGACGGCGGCACACCACTATTCACTGAGAACGAAACGAACAATGAACGTTTGTGGGGCGCAGCTAACCAGTCACCGTATGTAAAGGACGCATTCCATCGCTTTGTTGTGAATGGCGACATTTCTGCGGTGAATCCTGCTCAGAGCGGCACAAAAGCCGCCATCCACTATCCCTTGAACGTTCCAGCGGGCAAAGAAATTTCCATCAAATTGCGGCTGGCACGGCAACACGCTCCCGCCGCAACGAAGGCCATGCTGGGCGCGGAGTTTAATCAGACGTTCAACGTCCGCAAGCAGGAAGCTGACGAATTCTACAACTCCATCATTCCCGCCACTGCCAATGACGACCGGCGCAATGTGATGCGGCAGTCATTTGCCGGTTTGCTGTGGAGCAAACAGTATTACCACTATGTTGTACGGGACTGGCTGCAAGGCGATCCTACACAACCGCAACCGCCAACAGATCGTAAACGCGGACGCAACCACGCCTGGGGACATCTCTACAACGCCGACGTCATCTCCATGCCGGACAAGTGGGAGTACCCGTGGTATGCCGCGTGGGATCTGGCGTTTCACTGTGTATCGCTGGCGCTGGTCGATCCTGACTTCGCCAAGGAACAACTTACGCTTATGCTGCGCGAGTGGTACATGCATCCCAACGGTCAGATCCCGGCATACGAATGGGCGTTTGGCGACGTGAATCCTCCGGTCCATGCGTGGGCCACGTATCAGGTGTATCTCATCGACAAGGCAAAGAATGGTGGCCGGGGTGATACGGAGTTTCTTTCGCGCGTCTACCACAAATTGCTCTTGAACTTCACGTGGTGGGTGAACCGCAAAGACGTTGAAGGCATGAACGTATTCCAGGGCGGATTCCTGGGCCTGGACAACATCGGCGTGTTTGATCGCAGCGCCGTGTTGCCCACCGGCGGCCACATTGAACAATCTGACGGCACCAGCTGGATGGCCATGTATTCGCTGGACATGCTGGCTATCGCCCTGGAACTGGCGGCCACCGATCCAACGTATGAAGATGTTGCCAGCAAGTTCTGGGAACACTTTGTCTACATTGCGCGCGCCATGAATCATCTGGGCGAAGACGGTTTGAGCTTGTGGAACGAAGAAGACGGGTTCTTTTATGACGTTCTACATCTGCCAGACAGCACCCGGCTTCCCCTGCGCGTACGCTCCATGGTGGGATTGATCCCGCTATACGCTGTTCAGACAATGGAGCCGGAGTTGCTCGATTCCATGCCGGCGTTTAAACGGCGGTTGGAGTGGTTCCTGGAAAACCGTCCGGACCTTACCCGCAGCCTGGCGTGCATGAAAACACGCGGTCACAAAGAGCGCCGGCTGTTCTCTGTTGCCGGTCGCGAACAGTTGGAACGCATTCTAAAAGTCATGCTTGATGAGAATGAATTTCTCTCTGACCATGGCATCCGCGCTCTTTCGCGTTTTCACCGCGATCATCCCTACACGCTGCAACTCAACGCGATGACTCACTCCGTGGACTATGAGCCCGGTGAATCCAGCACTGGACTGTTCGGCGGTAACTCCAATTGGCGAGGGCCGATCTGGTTCCCGGTCAACTATCTTCTAGTGCAGGCGTTGCGCCGCTTCCATGATTACTATTGCGAGACGTTCCGCGTGGAATGCCCTACCGGCTCAGGCCGCATGATGAACCTTAGTGAAGTTGCGGATGAAGTTTCCCGCCGGCTGGTGAGCACGTTTGAACGTGACAACCAGGGGCGGCGTCCGGTCTTTGGCAACAACGAGAAGTTCCAGAACGACCCGCACTGGCGTGACTACGTTCCCTTCCATGAATACTTTCACGGAGACACCGGAGCCGGCGTGGGGGCTAGCCACCAGACAGGCTGGACCGCACTGGTCGCCAGCATGATTCACGAACTTTCTGTGCAACCTAATCGCCCGGAGCGAATCCCAGTAACAGTCGGGGTAGATAGCTTGAGCCTGCTCCCCGCAACGAAGAAAGCGTAAGGAGATCAACCAATGAAAGCCGTAGCCGTACTTCCCGGAAAAGCCAACAGCGCGCACCTTGCCAGCCTGGATAAACCAGACTTGAAAACCGTACCGAATGGCCGTGGCGTTCTGGTGCGCGTGCTTCGCGTGGGCGTGGATGGCACAGACAAAGAAATCAACGCCGCGGAATACGGCGCCGCACCCAAGGGATACGATTTCCTGGTGACCGGACACGAGGGCTTTGGCATTGTGGAGAAAGTTGGGCCCAACGTCACCGAGCTCAAGCCGGGTGACTACGTGGTGGCCACGGTGCGCCGTCCCGGCAACAGCATCTATGATCTGATCGGCACCAACGACATGACCACGGACGACACGTATTACGAACGCGGCATCAACTTGCTGCACGGTTTTCTCACGGAATATTACGTGGATGATGCCGAATACATTGTGCGCGTCCTGGGTACGCTCAAAAACATTGGCGTACTGCTGGAACCGTTCACCGTTGTTCAAAAAGGCATTACTCAGGCTTATGAGGCGCAGCGGCGGTTGCGCGTGTGGCGTCCGCGGAAGGCCGCTGTGATGGGCGCGGGGACGATCGGGTTGCTGGCGGCGCTGTCCATGAAGCTGCGCGGCATGGATGTAACGGTATTCGCTCGCCAACCCAAACCGAGCATTCGCTCAGAGATGCTTGCGCAAATTGACGTCCGCTACGTTTCCACTCTGGAAATGCCGCTGCTGGAAGCCGGAAAACAGTATGGTCCATTTGATCTCACGTTTGAAGCCACGGGAGCCTCGCAGGTGGTGTTTGACGCCATGCAGACTGTCGGTAAGAACGGCGTGTTGGTCCTTTCCAGCGTAACGGGAGGCAATAAGAAGGTTGAGATCCCGGCGGACAAAATCAACCTGGATTTTGTGCTGGGCAACAAACTGATGGTGGGCACGGTGAACGCCAACCGTGAATACTTTGAGTCCGGTGTGCGCGACATGGCGTTGGGCCAGGCGATGTATCCCGGATGGCTGGAAAAGTTTTTGACGCACCCCGTGGAAGGCCTGGACAATTATCAGGACGCCTTCACTAAACTGGAAACTGCGAAAGAAGCCATCAAAGTGTTCTACGAAGTGGCGGCGCTGTAAGCTAAGGTCAAGATAAACATGCTTCGTCTGGATAAAACAATCTGCGGTGACCTGAATTCGTCTCTCAGCCATGAATGGTTGGAAACGAATGGCCTGGGCGGCTTTGCTTGCGGAACCGTGGGCGGCGCAAACACGCGGCGTTACCACGGTCTGCTCACGGCGGCTCTCAATCCCCCGGGCGGCCGCACGCTTTTGCTCTCCAAGCTGGAAGATACGCTGGTCGTCGGAGAGAAGCGGATTGATCTAAGCACAAACGAGTATTCCACCGAAGGCGTGATTCATCCGGAAGGCTATCAACACCTCGTCGAATTCCGCCAGGATCCGTTTCCCACATTCACTTTTGAAGCTGAAGGCGCTCGCATTGAGAAGTCCATCTTCATGCATCACGGTGGCAACACCACGCAAGTGGAATACAAACTTCTGGATGCGCCCAAGGACGCCAAAGTCGAACTGGAATTGCGTCCGCTGATCGCGTTTCGCGACTACCACTCCACGACTCATGAAAACAGCGCGCTGAATCCGGAAGTTCAGAGCGAGCCGGGGTTGGTCAGCTTCGCTCCGTACGCTGGATTGCCTCGCCTTTATCTGGCGCACAATGCGGCCGCAGTGGCCGCGGAAGGTCACTGGTATCGGAATTTCTTTTTCCGCATTGAACACGAGCGCGGACTCGACGCTCAGGAAGACCTGTTCAACCCGGCGGTCCTTGGGTGGGAACTAAAAAAAGGGCAGAGCGCGGTGGTGATTGCTGCGGTGGAGAAGCATGACATCACGAACGCGATCAAATATCGTCGTGCTGAGTTGCAGCGTCGGGAAGCCATCGTCGCCAAAGCCCCCGCCGACGATCCTATGGCACAAGCGCTTGCCCTTGCCGCCGACCAATATCTGGTGAAACGCGGCGACCACTGGACGGTAATGGCCGGCTATCCCTGGTTTACTGACTGGGGACGTGACACCATGATCTCTCTGCCGGGCCTAACGCTGTTTACCGGCAATGGCGAAATCGCCAGGGACATTTTGCTTAACTTTGCCGGACTCGTGGACATGGGCATGTTGCCCAACCGCTTTGCGGAAGACGGCGAAGTTCCCGAATACAACACCGTGGACGCAACGTTGTGGTTCTTTGAAGCCGCCCGCGCATACGCTGCTGCAACCGGCGATTACGATTTTCTTCGTGACGAGCTGTATTCCATATTCGTTCGCATCATTGACGCACACATCAAAGGCACGCGCTACAACATCCACATGATGGAAAACGGTCTGCTCAACGCCGGAGAGCCCGGGGCCCAGCTTACATGGATGGACGCCAAGATCGGCGACTGGGTGGTAACGCCGCGCATGGGCAAGCCCGTGGAAATTCAGGCTCTGTGGTTCAACGCGCTCAAAATCATGGAAGACTTGGCTGAGCGCTTTGATCGCACGGAAGACCAGCGGCGGTTCGGCAGCGTGGCTTCACTGGCCAGCTGGACCTTCAATCGCATCTTCTGGAACAAGGACAAGAACTGTCTCTATGACGTGACCAACGGAGGTCCAAGTGACGGCTCGATTCGTCCAAACCAGATTTTTGCCGTCAGCCTGCGCTATCCCATTCTTACGGGAGAGAAGGCGCTAGCGGTAGTGGAAACCGTGGAGCGCGAGTTATTAACCTCTGTCGGCCTGCGCACCCTTGATCGCCAAGATCCGCGTTATCGACCTATTTATCAAGGCGACCAGTACAGCCGCGATTCTGCCTATCACCAGGGAACGGTGTGGCCTTGGCTGTTGGGGCCGTTCGTCACCGCATATGTTCGCGTGCATGGCGGAACGCCGGAAGCTCGGCAGCGTGCATCGGAAATACTCCATGCCCTGGAGCCGCACCTGAGCGAAGCCTGCCTGGGACAAATTTCAGAGATCTTTGATGCCGACGAACCGCACCAGCCTCGTGGATGTTTTGCACAAGCCTGGAGCGTGGCAGAAGTCCTGCGGGCGCTCTGTGAGGATGTGTACCAAATCAGGCCGATGCGGGAAGCAATCCCGGCCGCCGTCGCCCGGTAAATTCAGCCTGGCCCGGGTTTTTCACTGAAACTTTTATGCCCAAACTGTCTCTTATTCGCAGGAGACAAAATGCAGGGCAAGGCAATCATGATCACGGGAGCAAAGGGCGGTCTTGGGACCTTTGTTACGCAAGCCTTCCTCGCTACCGGCGCAAATGTTGCCGGAGTTTCCCGCAGCATCAAGCAGACAGATTTCCCTGCTCCCAACTTTGCGGCATTCGCCGCGGAACTTACAAACGGCGCGTCCGCAGTACAGCTCGCTGAGCAGATTAAAAAACGGTTCGGCAAGATTGATGTTCTGGTCCACGTGATGGGCGGCTTTGCCGGCGGCAAATCATTACTGGAAACTGACGATGCCACGTTCGAGCAAATGTTCGATATAAACCTGCGTTCGGCTTTCCACACTTTCCGTGCCGTGCTTCCGCACATGCGTAGCGCCGGCGCCGGACGAATCGTAGCCATTGGCAGCCGAGGAGCAGAAGGCGCGGCACCTGGACTGAGTGCATACGCTGCGTCCAAGACTGCGTTAGTTTCTCTGGTACGCACCGTGGCCGCGGAAAACAAAGACCGGGGCATTACCGCCAACATCATCGTTCCGGGAACCATGGACACGCCGCAGAACAGAGTGAATGAACCCAACGCAGACTTTTCCCGCTGGATCCGGCCGCAGAGTGTGGCGGACTTGATCGTGTGGCTGGCTAGCGATGCCGCCGCGCAACTGAGCGGCGCAGTGATTCCGGTGTACGGCAGTGATGTATGAAACCGCAATTGAAATGCTGGTGAGCGCGCTTTGTGCTTACCTGGCAACTGGCTTGGCCTTTGGACTGGTGTTTGCCTTTGCCGGCGTCAATAAGATTGACAGCCGGGCCCAGGGCGCAGGTCTCGGTTTCCGTTTGATCATCATCCCCGGTGCAGCAGCGTTGTGGCCGGCGTTGCTTTACAGGTGGGTACGGAAATTACCAGCACCGGTGGAAAGGAATCCCCACCGATGATCCAGCCACTCAGGAATGTTCATCGCCGCAGCTTCTATGCCATGGCCGTCGCGTTGCCATTGGTCTTTCTTGCGGGCCTTGCCGAACGTGATCGCCAACTACCGACGCAAACGTACGCGGCCGCTGAGTCCAACGCTGAAATTTGGCCGTCTCATCTTGTGGCCACCAAATTCATCCAGGATGCCGGGTCAGCTAAAATCCAGTTCCACTTGTTGCAACCGCTACGCGAACCTGATCCTCTGCTTTATTTCGCGCCTGGCGGAGCGGCCGGAAATGATCTTCCGCAGGATGTAGTGCTGCTGGGCCGGGCTACGGACGGCGAGTTGTTTTCTCTCCCCAGGACACGCGGCTCTTTGCTGCTTTACAGCCTTGGTCACCGTAAGATCGTTGACCAGCTTCCAATAAAGGCCGTGCCATGAGCGTGCAATACACCGCAATTTCCTGGAACGGTAAAAAGAAGATCTACGACAGCGTGGTGGCAGCCGGCGTCCTTTTATATATGGCGGCGTTCATCGCCGTGACGGCTTTGCTTCATCAGAT
>JANXPR010000551.1 GCA_025357215.1 Acidobacteriaceae bacterium
ACCTTGAACCTGGGGCTGCGCTATAGCGTGAACGGCGCTATTAAGGAAGAGAACAACCTGCTGGGAAATTTTGATGCGAATCACGGCCTGCTGCAGGTTGGTCGTGATGTGGACGCGCCGTACAAAGTTGATCGCAATAACTTTGCTCCGCGTTTGGGATTGGCCTGGGACCCTTGGGGCCATGGGAAAACGGTGATTCGCGCGGGTGGCAGCGTAATTTATGAAATCCCTCCGCTTCAGGTTTTCCTGGGACAGAACGGGACGGACAACTCAGCCACACCCGGCATCAACGTTGTGCCCACTGGAGCCCTGGGCGTTCAGCCCGGCGGAGGCAAGATCGCAACCGGAACCGTGGACGTGGACGGAAGCGCGCTGCACTGGAATATGGCGGGACCGGTTTTCCCCAGCTCCACCATTGACTGCAACGCTTCGCCGTGTGACACCTTTGCCGTGGACCCAAACTTGCGCACGCCGTATGTCATCTCATGGAACTTGAATGTGCAACAGGCAATCGGCCCGAGTACATCGCTGCAAGTCGGCTACGTGGGGAGCAAAGGGATAAAACTTTACAGCGTTTACGACATCAATCAGGTTGATCCAAACTCGCCCGCGGAGATTGCGTGTGGCCATTGCGAACAAGCAGGCAGGCCATTCGCCACAAAATTTCCTTTCCTGCGATTCATCAATCAGCTAACCAACGGTTATGGTTCCAGCTACAACGGACTGCAGGCCTCGCTCACGCAGCGGACAGCGCACGGACTTTACTTTGTTGCCGGCTACACGTATTCGCACTCGCTCGACCAGGCATCATTGAACCGTCCGCAGCAGCCGCAGGACAGTCGCCATCCCGAACTTGAGTACGGCAACAGCGACCTGGATATTCGCCACCGCTTCACGCTCTCCACCACATATGCAATTCCAGGGAGAAAATCCTGGGGTCAGATGCTGCAAGGCTGGGGCGTAAATTCTATTGTCGTTCTGCAAGGCGGACAGCCGTGGAGCGTAATTGATGGTTTCGTCAGTGGAGACGACATCAGTCTCACGGGCGAATTTACCGATCGCTGGAATTTTGCCGGGAACCCAAAGGACTTCCGTCCGTCACCTTCCGGACCGATCCCGTTTTTTGCGCCCAACACGTTCGGAATGAATTCCGGTCAGCCTTTTGGCAACGCGGCATGCCTGGCTCAAGCGCCTGCGGGCCACTTAGCGGAATTTGTTGCCCAACTCGCAACATTCGGCTGCTACGTGGAAGGTACCGGGGTGCTCACGCCACCTCTGCCAGGACAGTACGGAACCATGGGACGCAACATCTTTCGCGGACCAGGACTATATAACTGGGATTTTTCCGTGACCAAGGATTGGCGGTTAGCTGATCGGGCTACACTGCAATTCCGAGCGGAGTTTTTCAACATCCTGAATCACCCCAGCTTCGCCAATCCTTTTGGAGTAGGCGGACAATTGGCCAACGTCGATCCCTCTGTGCCTTCATCGTTCGGGCTAGCCAGCGCAACACCGGACGTGGCCGCCGCAAATCCGGTACTGGGCACGGGCGGTCCCAGGAATATTCAGTTTGGATTGAAGGTGCGCTTCTAGTTGGCGGAAACCTGCATGAACGTTGTGATAGAGGATAAATGGTAGCCCAGCTTGGACATTCCAAGCTTTCTACCACGCTCGATATCTACACGCTCCCGCTCCCCGCGCATCAGCGCGAGGCAGTCGAAAATCTTTCGCGAATGGTGACGAATGGTGACGAGTTGCCGAAAATCGCGGAAGGTCTGCCGGTGCTTACCCAACAGATTCAATGAGATAAATGGTAGGCACGAGGAGACTCGAACTCCTGACCTCTACCGTGTCAAGGTAGCGCTCTAACCAACTGAGCTACGCGCCTATTGTGTGGCTCTTTTATTTTACAGCAGCGAGCGACAAGAACGCAGGGAAAAAGGGAGACACGGGCCTAAGGCCGCTGGCGCACGGCGGTTTAACGAAGATTAGCCTGGATGCTTTCAGACTTCGCAACGTGCTCGGCGTGAAGTTGACGGAAAGAACGGCCCGGGGCATCGGATGATGCGTGCGGCCCCGAGCCAAAGCGGATGATGTGTTGGCGACTAAATTTTGCGTAGCGTTTTTGAAGCTTCGCTATTTCGCTCCTGGTCCGCGCAGGGCCCGGCCTGGATTGGCTCCGGTGAGTTTGCCGTCGGCAAACGTGAGCTGTCCGTTCACCAAAACGTATTTCACGCCAATCGAAAGCTGGGTTGGTTCGGCGTAGGTGGCTTTGTCGATGATGGTTGTGGGATCAAAGATGGTGATGTCGGCAAAGAAACCTTCTTTGATCAGGCCGCGCGCGGTGAGGTGTTCGCGTTGCGCCGGCATGGAAGTTATCTTGCGGATAGCCTGCTCCAGGGGCATGAGTTTCAGGTCGCGGACGTAGTGGCCAAGAAAACGCGGCATACTGCCGAACGTCCGGGGATGCGCGTGCGGCTCGTAGAGAGGGCCATCGAGAGGCATCTCTCCGGCGTCCAGGCCGATGCTGGTCCAAGGTTGCTTTAAGCCGTATTGCAAATCATCTTCACTGGCGATGAAATAAAGCGCGCTGGGCTGGCCTTTGTCCGCCAGGACCAAGTCAAAGAGCGCATCCAAGGGATCTTTGTTTTGTGCTTTCGCGATCTCGGCAATCGATTTTCCCGTGAGCGGTTTCAGGTCCTTGCTGACCACGGACGACAAGATGATTCCGGCTGGGCCGCTGCCCAGGTAAAGGTTTTCCCATTCGGCGTGTTCTTCCGCGAGTTCAGTCTTGAGGCGAGCGCGGGTTGCGGGATCGGTCAGGCGTTCCAAGGCTTTTGCCATTCCACCGTCGGCGATCCACGGAGGAAGAGCGGAGATAAGCGCCGTGCCTCCGGCAACGTAAGGATACATGTCAGCACGGACGTCCTGGCCGGCGTCACGCGCAGCCTGTATCTTGGCGACGATCTGCGGCATATTGCCCCAACGTGGCTGGCCCACTACTTTGAGATGGAAAATTTCCACCGGGATTCCAGCTTCGCGGCCGATGCGCAAAGCTTCGTCGATGGCCGCGACTTCACTTTTGCCTTCGCTGCGCATGTGGCTGGCGTAAATCCCGCCGTATTGAGCGGCGACTTTGGAAAGTTCGATCAACTCTTCGGTTTTCGCATAATGGCCCGGAGGATAAATAAGCGCCGTGGAAACACCCATGGCGCCTTGCTGCATGGCCTGCGCAACAAGGGCCTTCATCTTCTCAAGTTCGGCGGGCGAAGGCGCGCGGTTGTCATCACCGATCACGGCTTCGCGCACCTGGGCCAGCCCAACGTAAGTGCCGAGGTTGATCGGCGTGCCTGTTTTCTCCAGTCGCCGGAAGTAGCCTGCCAGGTCAGTCCAGTCAACTTTCAGGTGGTAGGGCTCAAGGTAAGGCGCCATCGCTTTCAAGGTGATTTCAGTTTGCGGAGCAATGGAGCCACCTTCTCCGGTGATTTCACTGGTAATGCCTTGCGAGAGTTTGCTGATGGCGCGGTTGTCAATCAACAGAGAACCTTCGGACTGGCCGAGCATGTCAATGAATCCGGGAGAAACGGCGAGTCCAGCGGCGTCAATTACTTTTCTGGCAGGAATATCTCCAAGATTGCCCATGGCCACAATACGATCACCGCGAATGCCGATGTCGGCGGAAAACCAAGGATTGCCGGCGCCGTCATAGATCCTTCCGTGGGTGATGACCACGTCATAGGGCGCACCAGAATTTCCGGCTTGAGAGAAAGCGGCTGGCTGAAAAATGGACCCGACACCGAGGACAAATGCGAGTAAAACATAAAAGCGCCGACTCTGCATGGCAAGCTCCTGGTTAATTTGTTTGTTGGAAACGAAAAACGCCGTGCGGTCTTGACGGGTCATTCTACGACGAAGTGGCCTAACGTGCCCGGGAGCTCTCCTTAAAACTGTTTTCCCAGGTGGAAGAAGAATTTGCGATGCCCGCTTTCGCCCCAGCTGCCGCCAAGAAAGATGGGACCAAACGCGTAATCCAGAATCACGCCAGCCACGCCGTCTTTAGCAACGTTGGGCGCATTCGGAATGCCGTAGGGCTTTCCCATTTCAACGGCTGCCGTGAGATAAAAGCCGCCGCCAGGTAATGATGGGATGGCGTAAATGCGATGAAGATACCCGGCGCGGCCGTAGGCAAATTGGTTAGCGAGAAACTCATTGATGCCGTACGCGGCCATTCGCTCATATCCGCCCAGGCTGAAACTGGGCAGCCCGTCGTTGATAAATCCTAAAGTTGATCCTCCGGAAGCCTTGAAATAAAGGGACCCCGATTCACCCACCGATTTGAAAATGCCAAGCTCGCTTTCAGCGGTGGCGAAGTGGCGGTGAGCGCCCAGCGAGGCGTCATGCCACTGGAATTTCGAAACCCATTCGACGCCATTGTGGGGGATCACCGGGGCTTCCAGGATGCGCAGAGAAAAATTGAGCCGGTCGAGAGCAAACTTGACGGACGTGGTTCCGATGCGATCGGAATTGAACGGCAAAAGCGGCGCGCC
>JANXPR010000552.1 GCA_025357215.1 Acidobacteriaceae bacterium
TTCTATTCAGCGTGTTGATCATCTCGCAGAAGCAGCCAGCCGGCAAAAACGCTGGCTAGGTTGCAGGTAAGTGGCACGAGTACCAGAAAGACATAAAGACATAGGGATGTTCCCAAACAAAACCCGGCCAGTGAATGATTGTCCACGGAAGGGACAGGAACATCAGCCAGGGATCGAATGGGCCTTGTCGCCGAACCCGCCTTGAATAAGGAGCAAAGCGAAGGCGACAAGAGCGATACTAAAAACTACGGAAAGAGCAATCTTCAGTCCATGCTCACGCCAGCGTTGACTACCTTCTGGAAACAGCTCGGGTGTGCTGATTTCTTTCGTGTTCATTTGCGTGTATTCGCAGCTACCTGTTTAGCCTTGCGCCAGCTGCACCATCTCGTCTTCGCCGATCACCTTCACGCCCAGCTCACGTGCTTTGTCCAGCTTCGAGCCAGGGTCGTCGCCGGCGACGACGTAGTCCGTCTTCTTGCTCACCGAGCCCACAACTTTTCCGCCGGCGTCTTCGATCATTTTCTTTGCCGCGTCGCGCGAGTAAGTCGCCAGTGTCCCGGTCAGCACGAACGTCTTGCCGGCGAGGGACGTCCCGCGCACTTTCTTGACTCCCTTGAATGTCACGTACTTGCGCAGACGCTCGATAAGTTGCTGGTTGCGCGGCTCGTCAAAGAATTCGCGGATACTTTCCGAAACGCTGGGGCCAACATCGTTCACTTCCTGCAATTCTTCCGCCGATGCTTTCATCACATCATCCAACGATCCGAAGTGTTCGGCCAGCAACTCCGCCGTGCGCGTTCCAACCTGGCTGATGCCCAGTCCCAGAATTACCCGCTCCAGCGGCAGCTTACGCGAGTTTTCAATCTCCGCCAGCAGATTGTCCACGGACTTTTCTCCCAGCCGTTCCAGTGCCAGCAGCTTCTCGCGTTTGTCTTTGAGTGTGTAGATGTCGGCAATGTCTTTGAGTAGGCCTGCTTCATGGAGTTGATTCACCAGTGCGTCGCCCATGCCTTCAATATTCATTACCGATCGCGACGCAAAATGCAGGATGCTGCCTTGCAGCCGCGCTGGGCAATTCACGTTCACGCACCAGTAGTCCACTTCGCCTTCGGTGTGATGTACTCGGCTGTTGCACTCCGGACATTTCTCAGGCATGTGAAAACGTTTGTTGCCGCGCGGGTGTTCCTTGTCTTCAACTACCTTTACGACCTTGGGGATCACGTCGCCGCCGCGTTCCACCATCACCCAGTCGCCAATCTTCACGCCCAGTCGGCCAATCTCGTCCATGTTGTGCAGCGTGGCGCGGCTCACCGTCGTCCCGCCGATGAACACGGGCTTGAGCCACGCAACCGGCGTCAGCTTGCCCGTGCGGCCGACCTGCACTTGTATGTCTTCCACTTTGGTGATGCCGCTGCGCGCCTGGTACTTGTACGCGATGGCCCAGCGCGGAGCTTTGCCGGTAAAACCCAGCCGCTCCTGCGTGCGCATGGAACTTACCTTTATGACGATGCCGTCAATCTCGTACGGCAACTTCTCGCGCATCTGCTCGGCTTTGTTGATGAAAGCCCATACCTGTTCAATCGTCGTCGCCACCGTGTTGTGCGAATTCACCTTGAAGCCGGCTGTGTGCAGGGCCTTCAGCGCATCAGCATGTTTATCGGGAAAGTATTTGCCGTCGACCAGCAGGAAATATGCGTAAAGATCCAGATGGCGCTGGGCGACGATGTTCGGTTCCAGCACGCGAATCGTCCCGGCGGCGGCGTTGCGCGGGTTCGCGAAAGTGGCCAGCCCTTGCGCGGCGCGATCGTCATTCATGCGTTTGAACGCAGCCAGCGGCATGATCACTTCTCCACGGACTTCGAAATCCGGCGGAATCCCCGCTTTTTTCAACACCGCCGCGTCAATCGAAAGCGGCACCGTGCGCATCGTCCGGACGTTGGTGGTCACGTCCTCGCCAATCGATCCGTCACCACGCGTCACGCCCCGGGCCAGCTTGCCGCCCTTGTACGTCAGCGCCAGGGACATGCCGTCCATCTTGAACTCACAGACGTATTCAATCTTGTAGTTGCCGGCCAGCTCGCGGACGCGCGTGTCCCAGGCGCGCAGTTCTTCTTCGTTGTAAGCGTTGTCCAGCGACAGCATCGGTCGCGAGTGCTCGACCTTGACGAAGCCTTCGCGCGGTTTGCCGCCCACGCGCTGTGTCGGAGAATCCGGCGTCACCAGCTCGGGATGCGCGGCTTCCAGCTTCTTCAGCTCGTTCATCAGGTGGTCGAAGTCGGGGTCACTGACTTCGGGCGCGTCCAGAACGTAATAAAGATGTTCGTGGCGGCGGATCTCGGAGCGCAGTGCGTCAATCTCGTGCTGAATCTTTTGCGGTTTATCTTTGTTCTTGGCGGCGCTGGCCATGTACCGATTATATTGCGGGATTATTTCCTCCGTCCCAGGAGCCATCTCAAAATGCCAACTGGTCGTTGACACAATCTAGTTTGCCGTATAGACTAGATTTGTTTCTGCGAGGCGGTTCCTATGGCCGATATTCAAGTTGAAGTCGATCAGGCAGCGCGGCGCGCAGGAGACTATTGGGAAATTGATGGGTTGCCGAGCCTTGCATTGGCCTGTGGCTATTTGCTGATGGGGCCGATATTTTTCTGGTGGTGGAACACGCATGCGATCCGGCGCCATGTGTGGCTCTGGGCGGCCTCACTGTTGATCATTATCGCCTACGTTTTCCTTGTGGGTCTAAGGACTTCACCTGTTATGCGTTGGTTGAAAGCGCGGATTACCTATCCGCGTACTGGATACGTCGCTGCGCCGCCTTCCAAATCGGCGGAAGCGGCAAAACTCAAGCAACAAGACTGGGATCGCCATCCTGACAATTGGATGTTGGCGACGTGGGGCTTGCCCGGTCTCTTTGACGAGCCGTGGGTTGGAGCTGTGCTGTTGATGGTGGCTACGAGCATTTTGTGGGGCACGACGAGAGGCAAATTTCCATCTGCCGCCATTCTCCTCCCTGGCTTTTATTTAACCGCAATTGTCATGGCGTTCGTTCCAGTCGCCCCCGAAGAGCGCATGGGCTGTTGGACCGTCGCCTGGGGTTTGGTATACCTGCTTGCTGGAACCATCCAGCTGGTCCGCTTTCTCCGCAGGCATCCGGTTGTCCACGCGTGAGCGCGCTCGATGAGCTGGCGGGGATAGACCGTGTGATTCATGAGCCGGTCCGCCTCATGGTGATGACGGTGTTGTACGCGGTCCCGGAAGCAGATTTCGTCTACTTGCAAAATGAATGCAGCCTTACACAAGGCAATCTTTCCAGCCACCTGGCCCGCCTGGAAGAGGCAGGCTACGTTGCCGTGGAAAAGACGTTCAAGGGCAAGTATCCGCTCACGCTCTGTAAGCTGACCTCGAAAGGCCGGAAAGCGTTCGAAGAGTACGCACGCATCATGCGTGCCGCCACGGAAAGTGTAGCGCGCAAGAAACCCTGATCCCTCACCATTCCAGTTGTCGGAATACATTCCGCGAGCATTCCGAAAGCTTCCTCTCACAATGCTTGCGTTATAGTGATGAGTTTGGTCAGAGCGTCCGTGCGAAAAATTTATCTAATCTACAATCCGGCGTCCGGCACCAACCGTGACAAGCGCGCTGACCAGGTCAAGCAGGTTGCGCAGGTATTTCTCGCTGCCGGATTGGAGCTTGAAACCTGTGCAACCACGCACGCCGGCAGCGCAACGCAACAGGCGCAAGCCGCGGCCGCTGCTGGCTTCGACACCATCATCGTGTGTGGTGGCGACGGCACGTTCAATGAAGCAATGAATGGAATGGTCGGTATGGTCGGCGGCGGATCGCAAGCTGCCCTGGGCGTTGTTCCCTTAGGTAGCGGCAACCTTCTTGCGACCGACTTACGTCTTCCGGCCAATCCGGTGGCTGCGGCCAAGGCTTTGCTCAGCTATCAGCCGCGGGAGATTCATCCGGCCTATCTCACGTATCAGAAGAAAGCCGGACCGCAGCGCCGCAACTTCATCGTCGCAGCCGGAGTCGGCGCCGACGCCGAACTCATGTATCGCACCGCCGCTGAATCCAAACAACGATTTGGCCGTGCCGCTTACTTCATCGAGATGACGCGCATGATGCGGTCCAGCAAGTTCCCAATGTTCGATGTCGAGTGGAAAGACCAGCAAGGCCAGTTGCATCAGGACCAGGTATCCCTGGCGATGGCCATGCGGGCTCGCCACTTCCCCGGCATTTTGAGCCTGGTGAATCTAGAGTCGGCCATTACCCGTGACGACTTTCGTCTCCTGTTGTTCCGCACCAACAAAGTCCGGCACTTTCTCAACTACTTTGCCAGCGTGGCCAGCGGACGCAACTGGAAAGTGCCCCAGGTGAGCGTCGTATTCTCGCGTTGGTTCCGTTGCACCGGCGCCGTACCGAATGACATCCATTGCGAAGCCGACGGCGAAGCCCTGGGCCGCTTGCCGGTTGAAGCCGGCATTGATGACAAGACGTTCCGGCTGTTGATGCCGCCTGAGTAATTAGCAACTGGCAAATAGCAATTAGCCGGACTGTCGTGGATTTTGGTTTTCCGGGTTTGGCCAATTGCCAATTGCTAGTTGCCAATTGCTTGTCTGCTTGCCTGCTAAAATTGCTCGTCTTACGAAAACCACTTGGAACCCCTTACACATTTCCTTACCGGTGCGTGTCTCAGCCGCGCAGGCTTGAACCGCAAGACCGGGCTGGCAACGCTCACGCTGGTTCTGGCAGCGGAAGCGCCGGACGTGGACATCGCCGCTCTGGCCGGCGGATCGCTTTCTTATTTCCAGCATCATCGCGGGTTCACCCACACTTTGCTCGGCGCGCCGTTTGTAGCGGCGTTCACGCTGGCCATTGTTTATGGCGTCTATCGTTTTATGCGAGCGCGCGGCGGCGGTACCAAGTTGCCGGTGAATTGGAAGTTGCTTTACGTTTATGCGCTTGGCGCGGCGTTGCTGCACATCTTGCAGGATTTCACCAACAGCTACGGTGTCCGGCCGTTCGCTCCGTTCCAGCCCAAATGGTACTCGTGGGACATCGTTTCCCTCATCGATCCCATCATGCTGGCAGCCTTGTTTCTGGGATTGGTCACACCATCACTACTGGGGCTGGTGACCAGCGAAGTAGGGGTCAAGAAGCAACAATTCCCCGGACGCGGCGGCGCGTGGTTTGCTTTGAGCTGTCTGGTCTTGGTGATTGTTGTCCGAGATATTGGTCATCGGCGCGCACTCTCCGCCATGCAGTCCGTGCTTTATCGCAATCAGGAAGCGGCGCGCGTTTCGGCCTTTGCCCCGCGTATGAACGTAAATCCGTTTGCCTGGACCGGCGTGGTGGAAACGCAGACTTTTTTCGGCGTCATGAGCGTGGACTCGTTTTCCGGTGAAGTGGACGCACAGAACAAGATGCTGGTTCGTTACAAGCCGGAAGAAACTCCGGTTACGCTGGCCGCCAAGAAGTCGCAACTGGGCCGTGTGTTTCTGGATTGGGCGCAATATCCCATTGTGGACGCGCAGCGCATCATGGGCCCCGCTGGCTACCAAGTCCTGACCGGCTATCAGGTGCAGTTCGTTGATCTGCGTTTCACGTCACTGGATTCGCCGCGCGGCGCCGGTCCGCCCCTGGCCGGCTACGTAACCCTGGACCCGAAGCTCAATGTGGAAGACATGTCCATGGGAAGGCCGATCGTGCAGGCCAACGTGCCGGCAGTCCGATAGTTATCTAAGTCTTCCATCGCAAGACGTTCGCGTCCTTGACGTTGAGCACTCTTAGCCTTGAGAATGATTGTTCCTAGAGGTGCACCCATGTACGCCACAGTGTTCACTTACTTGTTTGTGATCATCGCCGTAGCCGTCCGCGTTCTGGCCGGTACCGGAACATTCGCCACCCACGGCTTTACTCCGGTGGGCGCCGCGCTTTTGTTCTTTGGTTCGCGGATGTCGCGCAAACAGTTCTGGGTGCCCGTGGCCTTGCTGATCGCTTCGGATATTTATTTGAACTTTCAGGTTTACCACCTGCCCATTACCTGGGACCAGACAGTGGTGTGGGCCTGGTACGTGGGCGCGTGCCTCATCGGACTCCTGATCCACAATCGCATCAAGCCGCTTTACGTGGCTGGCGCGGCAGTAGGCAGTTCCGTTTCATTCTTCTTGGTTACCAACTTCGCCGTATGGGCGGCGGGAAATGTTGCTTATCCCAAGACCTTCAGTGGCTTGCTTACCTGCTACGCGGCTGGACTGCCATTCTTTAGACCAGGTCTGGTTTCTGACCTGTTGTTCTCTGCGATCTTTTTTGGACTGCCCGTTCTGCTGGCGCACACGCTTCGCTCGGGCGAAGGTGAAAATGAAGATGAAAATAAGGTCGCGCAGGTCTGATCCAATTTTCATCTTTATCATCAAGACCCAGAACTTGTTTTATGCAAATCTCGTTCACTCTTAGAACGATGGTTTCACAGTGTTTTCGGCCTGGATTTTTGTTAGGTTTTCTAATCAAATCTCTCCCTGCGCACTTCTTTTTGACGCCTGGCAACGACTCCTGCATCCCATAAGCTGTTGATTTAACAACTCTTAGAGTCCTGTTCCAGATTAGCTGTTAATCTAAGACAAAAAACCACGCAAAGCTGGACCGGAACCGGGTCTACCATTGTCCTAATTACTTAAGCTTTAGCAAGCTGACGGACAAAATGAAAAACACATTCGACCTTAATCAACAACCCTTAGTTGTGGTTTGGGAGACGACCCATCCATCCACAAGTGACAGCGCTGAAGGCCACGCCCTGTCTTCACAATTAACTGACCCTGAAGCCGAAGAGCTTATCCGCGAAGTTGCGGAACTCAGGCCGCCTATTTTTGTTCTTGCCGGTGATTCGTTGAAGCGGCCCGGCATTTTCAGTTTTGTTCGTTACGCCGCATCGTGCGGTCTGCATCCCAACATGTTGTTGACGGCGGATGCTGAGCTTACCCGCAAGAGCATGGCTGAGTTAAAAACTTCCGGATTGTCCCGCATCGGGTTCACTCTTGACGGCCCAACCGCGGAACTTCATGACCAGCTCTCCTGCGTTGCGGGCTCTTTCGATTGCACTCTCCATGGCATGTTGTGGGCCAACAACAGCAATCTGCCGCTGCAAGTCCAGACGGTGGTGACCCGCGAGAACTGGAACGAACTGGAAGCGATCGCCGCGGTCCTGAAGAAATTCCAGGTCATCGTGTGGAGCGTTTCATTTCCGGTCCCTGTCCCTGGCGACCAGCAAGCCGCTGAAGATGCACCGACTCCGCGGGAATTTGAAGAGATCTTCGCGCGTCTTTACGCCATCGCCCAGGATGCGCCCTTCAAGATCAAGACGGTGGAAGCCCAGCACTATCGCCGGTTTGTTCTTCAGGAAAAAGCCAAGGCCCGTGCCGTGAGCATTGAAGACGCTGCGAACGCGTTTCAGGATGAAGGCATACCCGGTGTTATGCCGATCAATGAGACGCGCGGCTCCGTTTTCATTACTTGCTCCGGAGAAGTTTTCGCCAGCAATTGCCTGCCGGTTTCCGCGGGCAATATCCGCAACCAGAAACTTACGGAGATTTACCGCAATTCCACGCTCTTCCAATCGCTGCGCGATACTTCATTGCTCACCGGCAAATGTGGCCGCTGCGAATTCAAGGAAGTTTGCGGCGGATCGCGCGCTCGTTCCTGGGCCGCTGCAGGCGATATGTTCGGGGAAGACGCCTGCTGCGTTTATCTGCCGGGATCGAAGTCCCAGACCAAAGCGAAGCATGCGGACGACGAACAGCAAAAGAAAGTCAGCGCTTAACATCAGTCGGCAGGTTTGACTTTTGCACGCTTGAGTGCAAGCGAGACGCGGGACGGCAGAAATGCTTTTCCGCGTTTTTCTTTTCGGCAGCTGGTCGCGCTAGTGATGAACCAACGTATCAGACGGGTTTATTCCCAACAGACGGGCCCACTACTGCTTCTTCCGTCTCCGCGTGTTTGATCTCTTCGGTAATTTCTTTTACCGGTTGCTTCATGAGCCTGACCACCAGATAGATCAGGGCCGCAAACACCAGCACGCCCAAAATGGTGACTCCAGGATGGTGCTTGACCAGTTCTTTTACCTGCGTCACAACCTGTGGTCCGAACTTGATTGTCAGCACCGACAAGATGGCAAAGCGCAAGAGACGTCCAGTAAAGATTGCCAACAGAAAAGCGCGTACGCGCATCTCAAAAACGCCCGCGGAAAACACAAACAGCTTGAACGGCGTGGGAGGGGGCAGCATGGAAGGAACCATCAAGGCCAGGAACTCTTGTTTCTCAAAGCGGTCACGGATGCGCTGCAAGCGCGCGTGATCGATCCGTTTGAGCAGGAAGAGTTCTCCGCCGGCGCGTCCCAGCCAATAGGGCAGAAGGCTGCCCAGCGCGGATCCAGTAGCGCCTGCCAGGCAGTACAGCCATGCGCGATGCGGATTTCCGTAAACATACCCTGCCATCAAGGCATCCAAGGGAATGGGAATGGCCAGACTATCAATGGCGGTAAGGGCAAAGACTCCCCAGGCCCCAAAGGTCTTCAGAATGGCCAATCCAGCCCCGATTTTCGCGAAAAAAGTGTTTTTTGCGGGCAAGTTGTCATTGTAAGCGAGGGTTTTATTCCAGTGAAAGTAAGCGCTTACGCGGGCCGGGGGCTTTTCCGTTGATATTGCACCATTTAAGCAACATCCATTTGGTTCTCAGCCCTTTACACAACATTTTTCCAGCAATTACACTAAGCGGTTTACGGTTATGAGGAGATTCCATGCCGTCGGTTGAGGATCGGGTGACTCAGATCATCGTGGATCAGCTCGGTGTCGATCCGGCGGAGATCAAGCCCGGTGCTTCTTTTGTCGACGATCTGGGGGCCGACTCGCTGGATCGCGTGGAACTGATCATGGCCTTTGAAGAAAATTTTGACTTGGAAATCCCTGACGGAGAAGCGGAAAAGATCGTTACCGTTCAGGACGCAATTGCTTACATTCAAAAGAATGCCAAGTCAGTAAAACAGTAATCCCTTGCCGTCCGGGAAAAATCACCAGTAGTAGAAATTACAAGGAGAGTAGATTCTTATGGCATCAGCCGTGGAAGAAAAAGTAAAACAAATTATCGTTGAACAGCTCGGAGTGGACGAGGGCGAAGTCACCCCGAATGCTTCGTTCGTGGATGACCTGGGCGCGGACTCGCTCGATACCGTGGAGCTGGTCATGGCCTTTGAAGAAGCGTTTGACATCGAGATCCCGGACGAAGACGCCGAAAAGATCCGCACCGTGAAAGACGCCGTGGAATACATTGACAAGCATGCGAAAGGCGGGAAGTAGTTGGCGAAACGGGTCGTCGTAACAGGATTGGGCCTCATCTGCGGCGTTGGGAATACGAGTGAAGAGGTCTGGAAGAACATAGTCGCCGGCAAGAGTGGAGTGGGCAAAATCACCCACTTCGATGCCTCGGCTTTTGCTTGCCAGATCGCCGCGGAAGTCAAAGGTTTTGATCCCCTCAACTTCATTGAGAAAAAAGAAATCAAGAAGATGGGGCGCTTCATCCATTTGGCCATGGCGGCCGCGGATGAAGCCTTCAAAATGTCTGGACTCGAGGTGAAGCCGGAATTTGCGCATCGCGTGGGTGTGCATATCGGCTCCGGCGTGGGCGGGTTTGACGTGATTGAGCGCGAGCACGAGGCCCTGCTCAAGGGCGGTCCGCGCAAGATCTCGCCATTTTTTATTCCGGCGGCTATCGTGAATCTGGCGGCCGGCCACGTCAGCATCCGTTATGGCGCCAAAGGACCCAACGAAGCCACAGCCACAGCCTGCACGACCGGGGCCCATGCCATTGGCGATGCTTTCAAGATCATCCAGCGTGGCGATGCCGATGCGATGATTGCCGGCGGTACGGAAGCGCCCATCACTCCGATGGGTGTAGGTGGATTCGCCGCCATGCGCGCGCTTTCCATACGCAATGACGAACCGGAAAGGGCCAGCCGTCCCTGGGACGCCGGCCGCGATGGTTTCGTGGTTGGAGAAGGTTCCGGCATCGTGATGCTGGAAGACCTGGAATTCGCTCAGAAGCGCGGCGCAAAAATCCTTTCAGAGATCGTTGGCTACGGCATGAGCGCGGACGCTTTTCACATCACCCAGCCCGCCGAAGACGGTGAAGGCGGTTACCGCGTGATGACCAACGCTATCAACGATGCCAAGATCACTCTTGCCGATATCGGCTATCTGAACGCCCACGGCACGTCCACGCCGATTGGCGACGCGCTGGAAACCAAGGCCATCAAGCGCGCCTTCGGTGAAAACACGAAAGTGCCAGTGAGTTCCACCAAGTCCATGACCGGACACTTGCTAGGCGGCGCCGGCGGCCTGGAAGCGGGCCTAACCATTCTTGCGTTGCGCGATCAGATCCTACCGCCGACCATCAACTATGAAGTCCCTGACCCGGCCTGCAATCTGGACTACGTGCCCAACGTCGCCCGCAAGACCACCATGGAGTATGCGCTGTCCAACTCCTTCGGGTTCGGCGGCACGAACGGGTCGTTGATCTTCCGCAGATGGCAGGAATAATCTGCTCGACAAACTCCAAAGCGCGGTCGGCAATTCCGTTTTCCTGGTCTTGGCTGTCGCGATTGGCTGGCAGTTTTCTGTTGCCGGCCACGCCCAATCCCATTCCGCCTGGAAGGTCACACTGGAACCCGCTCGTCCCGTGAACGGCTCTCCGGTGCTGCTGCGGGTAACGCCACCAGTACAGCTCGTATCCCTGCAAGGCACTTGGATGGACCACAAGATCGCTTTCCGATACACCGAGCATTGCCACTGCTGGTACGCGATGGCTGGTGTGGCGCTCTCCACTAAACCCGGCAAATACCCGGTCCAGTTGCAGGGCGATTCCGCAACCGAACACGGCTTGGCCTTCACTCATGAAGTACTCATCCACGCAGGCCATTACCCGTCTACGACGATCAGCGTGGCTCCGGAGTACGTTGAGCCTCCCAAGGAACTGGAAGCCCGCATAGAGCAAGAGCAGGCCGTGAAGAAGAAGGCATTTGCGGATACCAGCGTAGTGCCGGTCTGGACCGGCAAATTTGCGCCACCCTCGGACACGGCGGTCTCAGGGCCATTCGGCTCAGCTCGCGTGTTCAACGGGAAAACGAAAAACCAGCATACTGGTCTCGACTTCCACGCGGCGATTGGCACGCCCATCCACGCCACCAATCGCGGCAAGGTGATTCTGGCCCGCAGTCTTTACTTTGAAGGCAACTGCGTCATGGTGGACCACGGCGATGGCCTGGAGACCCTCTACCTGCATCTTTCTGAGTTCAAGGTGAAAGAAGGCGATATGGTGGAAAAAGGCCAGCTTCTGGGTCTGAGCGGAGGCACCGGACGCGCCACCGGGCCGCATCTTCACTTCGCGGTTCGCTGGCAGGGTACTTATCTCGATCCCGCTACCCTCCTCAAGCTGACCACTCCATAGGCGGATTAACAAATCGACATACGAAAACAAGAAAGCGCAACCGTCGTCGGTCGCGCTTTACTTGTAGGAGGTAGGGGTCGGACTACATCTTGAAAGCCAGCTTGTGGCTAGAGCTTGGAATCACCGCTGAAGATCCAATCAGATTTGTGCTGTTCCATATACTTCTGGGCTTTCTTCAATTCATCCTGTGCACGCTGCATGGCCCGCTTCATTTCAGGACTATCTAGTTTGATGGCTGCCAGCGTATGGCCAAGGTTGTTAAGCTTCATCATCGACAAGCTGGGCAGCTCCACGAATTCCATGTCGTCCAGCGAATCGAGAAGAATGTCTTCCAGATCCCCTTCGGCGGACCTGAACTCGTCCAGGTCAAAGTACAAGCGTGAAGAATCTTTTCCGCGTGGCGGTAGTTCCACCGTGACTGTCTGTTCTTTCCGGTCGCGCAAGATGCCCAGGTTGATCTTGCCGCCTTGGCGGTGTGTGCGCAGAACGCGCGCCAGGTCAGAACGGTCAGTCAATTTTTCGCTTTCCGCTTTAACGATCACGTCTCCGGCTTTAATGCCGGCTTTTTCCGCGGCGCTGCCTTTGTCCACGGAGCGGACCAGAAGGCCTTCGCCATTCTTAACGCCGAAGTATTCACCCAGTTGCCGCGTCAGACCTTCGGTCTGCACGCCCAGGAAGCGCGAATAATTATTCGTGATGATGATGCCGGGTACGTCCATCTGCGGTCCGTTTCGGGGGAAGTCCGGCGGCAGCGGAACGGTTTCGCTTGGGTCGGGCCAGCGTGTATGGATTTCCTTGGCCATTTTGCTGCGGTCAACGAGTTGGGCCGTGACCTTCATATGATTGCCGTCGCGGCTGACTCCCAGCGTTACTGTACGTCCCGGAGGAGTTTCGCGGATCATGCGGCGCAATTGTTCCTGGCTATCCACGCGCGTGCCATTGAATTCCTGGATCACATCGTGTTCTTTCAGGCCCGCTTTGCCTGCGGGAGCGTCCTGGTCCACCATGGTCACTTCCACGCCGCGTTCTTCTTTGAGCTTGAGTGCGGTCATGCGTTCGGATGTGATGTCCTTGATGTCCACGCCCAGGTAGGAGTGGCTTTGGCCCGCGGAGCCGACGAGCGCTTCAAGGCTTTTGCTTTGCATTTCCGGCTGTCCGTCAGGGCCGGCTGAAAACGCGGGCAGGGCCAAGCCGGCCACCAACAGCGCCGTGGAAAGTGTCTTGATCATTGGAGTGTCACCCAAGTTGTGAAGTTCTTCATTATTTTCGCCTTACCTTTTGCTAATTCTTTTCACTTCGATTCGTCCCGTGGTTGTATGGACGTGCAGCACAGGTCCGCCGCCGTTCAAATCGCCTTCGGCATACATTTCGCGCGGACCCAATCCGGCTTCTGCCTTCAGGATTTTGAGTTCGCGAAAATCTGTTCGGATGCCATCGCCGCGGGCCGTATCCACGGTGGCGCGGATGCTCACACCCAAGCCGTCCGGCACGTAAAGGATAATATCGCCATCCGAGGTTTCCAACCGCGAATCAGTCAGGGACCGTACTCCGGGAGCCAGGGTCGCTACGATTGGACCGCCTCCGGTGATGGCGTGCAGACCGCCATGGGCGACTCCCACGCGGATCTTGCCGCCGCTTGTTTCTATCTGCGCCGGGCCGCCTGCATCCGTTACGTCCACGGTGCCGCCGCCGGTTTCGGCTCGTACACCGCCTTCACATTTGGTGACGTTGATGGACCCTGCGCCCGTGCTCAGCGTCATGACTTTGGCGGTACCAATGTTCAGGTTGCCGCCGCCGGAAGTTGCCGTGACCTTACCCGCGGCCGACCCGACGTGAATATTTCCGGCGTCCGTGGCCGCATTTACGTCATTGCCCACGCGTCCTATATCGATTCCGCCGCCGCCACTGGAAACCGAAATTCCGCCGCCGATCTGGTCCAGTTGAATGTTGCCGCCTCCGGTGTTGGCTTCAACCCGGCCGGCCACGTTGTTGGCGGAAACCGCGCCGCCTTGGGTGTCCATTTTCACCAGAGCGGTCTGCTCGGGTACATGGACTTCAAAATCGATGTAGCCTTGGCGGGACATTTCGCAATCGGCCCGCAAAATGGCGACACCAGAAGCGCTGAAGCTGCTGAATTTCAGTTTCTTGAATTCCGCCAGCGCCGCGGTTTCTGAATTGGCGCGCACATGTTCGCGGATCACGTACGTGATCATCAACTGCCGCCCGCCTTGCACGCGAATCGCGCCCGCCGTGGACCGCACGCGTACCACTCGGCTCGCCGGCAATGTCCCGTTGATGTCCCGAATCCATTCGTCGCCCACCCGCCGGATGTGGTCACCAGGTTTTTGCGCCACGGCGGACAGGGTAGCCGCGATCAGGAGCGCCGGGATTAGGAGACGTTTCCACATTTGTAGTGATCTTGCCAAAGTTATTTTCTTAGTCCAGATTCGGCGTGCTGGCTAGATAGTGCTGCGATTGGCTGCGGATGTACGCGTTCTGGTCATTCAGCAGAGAACGCAAGGCTTCACGCACGCTGGTATCTGCTTTCACTGAATCCAGCAGACTGATGGCTTCCTGGCGAACGCCCGGGTTCGAATCATGCAACAGAGCTTCCACCACGGCATCGCGAACGTGCTGGTCATCGCGAACGTAACTCTTCAGGGCATCCAGGGCGGTCAGGCGCACGCCGGGATTCTTGTCATAGCGCAGGGTCGAAACCAGGGCTTCACGCACTTGGTCGTCTTGTGTATGGCTTTTCAGGATGTCGATAGTTCCCAGACGCACGTCAGGATTGCGGACGTTTTGGGTAGCCAACAGCAACAGTTGCTGAACCTGCGGATCATCAGCCGCGCCGACATAAGTCCGCGAGCTTAACACGTCGTACTTAATTTGTACGCTGTTGGAATTGGGCTGGGCGAGTACAGATTCTATGCCGGCAATGTTGGCTGTCTGGAAGGAACCGCCGTCGATAGGAGTGCGTCCGCCCATTCGCCAGGAGGTAATCGCGCCGCCGGCAAATCCGATCATCAGCAAAGCTGCGGTAAGCGCCGGAGCCAGCTTGATCTGATGCACCCAACTGGCTGCGTCAAAGACAAACATGCCCCAGCCGCTGCGGGTCTGGTCGGCATGTTCCAGTGATTCCTGTAACTTCATCCGGCTGGCGGCCAGCAGGTTGGGAGAGACCTCCTGGACGGGCAACGCCGACATGTTGTTCTTGAACTCGAGTGAATGCTCCAGCTCCTGCCGGCAACCCAGACACTGTTTTACGTGGT
Organism: Acidobacteriaceae bacterium; assembly: GCA_025357215.1. Classification (GTDB taxonomy): domain Bacteria; phylum Acidobacteriota; class Terriglobia; order Terriglobales; family Acidobacteriaceae; genus Angelobacter. Next base: position 14,769 of record JANXPR010000552.1, read on the forward strand.
GCTCGAATTCGTATTTCGCGTCGTCTCCAAGTTCATCGTAGATGTAGAGGACAACGTTTTCTTTTACCCACTCGCAGTTCATAAAGCTTTCTCCCAAAAAATCTCGTTACGTCTTTCCCGCGCCCCCGAGTTCTTAACGGCTCGGTTGCCGCATCGGTCCCAGTACGCTGCGCAACTTCTGTGTTGCGCGAAACAGCGTGTTTTTGGCCGTCTCTTCTGTCGTGTTGAGCATTTCACCAATGGTGCGTAAGCGCAGTCCCTGGTAATGCTTCAATTCAAAAACCATCCGTTCGCGCGGTGTCAGCTTGGTAAGCGCCGCGGCAATCTTGGAGCCCAACTCACGTCGCATCAAGTCGCGTTCCGGATTCGCTCCCGCACGGTCGTCGGAGACGCGATCGAGTAAATCCATTTCCTGGCCACTGGAATCGATGATGGTGGCCGAATCTTCCTTGCGTGTTTGCCGCTTACGCAAATGGTCCAGGCAGAGATTCGTAACGATACGGTAAATCCACGTATAGAAGGAACATTCAAAGCGGAAATTGCCAATGTGCCGGTAGGCCTTGAGGAAGGCTTCCTGGTAGATATCGCGTGCGTCGGCTTCCGAACCGGTCAGGTGCATGGCCAGACGCAGCACGGCCTGGTCATACTGGCGAACCAGTGATTCGAAAGCGGCGCTATCGCCCCGCTGGGCGGCGCGAATGAGCTCGCTGTCGTGAACTCGGCTTAAGGGTTGACTCACCATTGCTCCGGAGGAATGTGAGCTCCGTCTTTCACCGTTCCCGCCAACCGCTCCTTTCCACAGTGCAGTCTCGGCCGGCATCCGTTGATGTCCTTCGTAATCCTCTCTACTTGCAATTACTTGGACGCGACAAAACCCGATACGTAAGCTGAGAGTATCCCATTTTCGGACACCTGGGAAAGACCCGTCTTCTCGTTGCCATTATCACTTTTTTGGTGTGACTGTGATAAGTGCCATGCGGCGAGGGTTTTATAGGCCTTATGGACTGCGCGGCAAAGGAACCCGGACCACAATATGCCAGTCTTGAGCTGCAATGCTATTCTCAAATAGCTTTTCCGCGTTGCGTTCGCTCATTCCAAAACCGAGGGTTTCACCTGACATGTTGAAATGGCTGCTGTGCCTGCTTATCCTGCCGACTCTAGCTCAAGCCCAAAACGAAGCCCGCGTTCCCAAAACGGTCCACTTTCTGAGCGAAGACGGAAGCACGCGCCTGGTGGGATATCTTTTTGAACCTGCTCGCCGCCACGCCGAACCCTCCCCGGCGATCGTCCTGTTGCATGGCCGGGCCGGAGCTTACTCTTCGCTGGCGAAAGGTAAATACACGGCAGCCACGCTTTCCAAACGACATAAAACCTGGGGAGAACACTGGGCTTCGCGCGGATACTTCGCTCTGCTGGTCGATAGCTTCGGACCGCGCGGCTATGCCGAAGGTTTTCCCAAGGGCAGTTATGACGAACGTCCTGACGCGGTGAGCGAACAGACCGTCCGCCCTCTGGATGCATACGGCGCGCTGCGTTATTTGCGCGGACGGAGTGACGTCCAACCGGAACGCATCGGCGTGCAGGGCTGGTCCAACGGAGCGATGACGGTGCTGGTGACGATCAGCGCGCAATCGCCGGGCATTAAAAATCCAACGCGTGAAAGCGGCTTTCGTGCCGCTCTCGCCGAATATCCCGGATGCGGCATGGACGCCATCAAGGGCGACTACCATAACTACGCGCCCTTGCTCATGATGGTGGCTTCGGCCGACGAAGAGGTCTCGCCGGAAAGATGCGAGAAGTTTGCCGACAAAGCAAAGCGGTCGAATTCCCTGGAACTCATTGTTTACGAAGGTGCGGAACACAACTTCGACGATCCTGGCAACAAGAAGCAGTCCAAGCGCGCCAATCGCGACGCCACGGAAGACGCTTTCAAGCGCGCAACACGTTTCTTTGAGCATGAACTGGAGCGTTAGATTTTTGCTACCCGTTTGAACTTGTTCGGCTGCGGCTAAACACAAAAAGGCCCTGAGACTCGGAGCTCAGGGCCTGATTTTTTGTAGGTTGCGGGACGAGCTTACGCCGTCGCTTCGGCTTCCTTGGCCACGGTAACTTTCACTTTGCTGGTAACCTCGCGGTGCAGTTTGACCGGGACTTCGAATTCGCCGATGCTCTTCAGCGGTTCGTCCAGCTGGATCTTACGGCGGTCAATGGTGAAACCCTTGTGGGTGAGCGCGTCCACAATGTCCGACGAGGTGACCGACCCGAAGAGGTGGTCTTTTTCTCCGGCCTTGCGGTGGAATTCCAGGTGAACGGCTTCCAGTTGTTTCCCCAGGTTCTCGGCTTCGCCTTTTTCCGCGGCGAAACGGCGGACGGCAGACGACTTCATCTGCTCCACCACGGCCTTGTTGGCGTGCGTGGCTTCAATGGCCAATTTGCGCGGCAGCAGGAAATTGCGGCCATAGCCTTCGGCCACTTTCACTACGTCGCCACGGTGGCCCAGTTTAGGAACATCTTCTTTTAGGATGACTTCCATTTCAGATCTCCAGTTCAAATCTTGTAGTTCGTTTCGTCTTGCCGGAGCCAACTCACGGTCCGATCTAGAGAGCCAGCCATCACTCAGCTGAATCAACAAACCCCTAGCTCTCCGTGCCTCAGTGTCTCCGTGGTAGGTTTTTGATCTACCTCGTCGCAAACAGCCCGTTACCGGGCAGCAAATGGCAGCAGGGCGATGTTGCGGGCCCGCTTGATGGCCGCCGTCAAACGCCGCTGGTGCGGAGTGCAAACGCCGGTGAGGCGACGGGGAACAATCTTGCCTTTTTCCGCCACGAACCCTTGCAGCAGGCGCACGTCTTTGTAGTTGATATCGTCGATTTTCTCGACGCAGAACTTGCAGACTTTCTTGCGGCGGAAAAATTTGCGCCCGCCTTCACGTCCGCCAGGGCCACCGGGGCCGCGATCAGGACGATCCGGCCGGTCAGGACGGCCTTGCGGCCGTTGCGGTGGTGTGGAAACTTCTTGATTATCGTCAGCCATAACTCTCCTCAAGTCTCTGCGCGCCATTCATGCGCGCTTAAAAAATGTTTTGTGTCTTAAACAGTCGCTGCCGGAACAGTCGCTGCGGGTGTTTCAGCATGCGCTGCGGGTGCTCCCGCCGGCTTCTGCCGGCGGACGCTTGGTGTGCGCGGCGCGCAGCTTGCGGACCTTTTCCAGCCGCTGGTGTTCCTCATCCGTACGGACGGTGATGAACTTGAGCACCTGCTCGGTCACGCGCAGGCGGCGTTCCAGTTCGTGGATCGCCTTGCCGTCGCCCTCGAGCGTCATCAGCACATAAAGCCCTTCCTGAAATTTCTTCACATCGTAGGCCAGGCGGCGCTTCCCCATTTTTTCGGTGTTCTTCACGGTGGCTCCCGCCTGGGTGGCGTTG
>JANXPR010000592.1 GCA_025357215.1 Acidobacteriaceae bacterium
GCCCGGTACACCATCTGTTAACTGTTGGCGGCAGTTGTTTGCCTCCACCGTTGGCTGCACACGGGCCGTATAATGTCTGGCAGAGCTCGCCTGCGGAAGCATGATGTGTTGCTTTGGCGCGAATCAAAGCTGGTGAGCAAAACTTTTGTGGCCTCGCAAAAACCAGACCCGTCTAAAACGTCGCCTCAGGTATCTCTGCGGCGCGCTGCGCTCATCCCTCTGGCGCTGGGGATTGTGTTTCTGTTTGGGCTGGTCTTTTCCCAGCAGGCGTTCAACCTGAAACAGTTGCAGCCGGATTCCGCCCAGCAAACGCTGGTGCTGGTTGCACTTTCCGCGTTGGTGTTTCTGCTGTTGGTGGTTCTCACGTTCGTTCTTTTCCGCAACCTGCTCAAGCTGTATGCGGAACGCCGCCTGGGGGTGCTGGGATCGCATTTTCGTACGCGCATGGTGCTGGGCGCGCTGGCGCTATCGTTTGCTCCGGTGCTGGTGATGTTCATGTTCTCGTACGGATTGATGAACCGCTCGATCGACAAATGGTTTTCCACGCCGGTAAACGAACTGCAGCAAGACTCGGCGCGCATCGCCGCCCAGATGGCAGACTACGCCGGGGACAACGCGCGGCAGGAAGCCATCGAAATCTCGCAATCCGCCGACGTGCAACACGCTTTTGAGACAGCGAACTACTCGGGCGTGATCCATGAATTTCGCCGTCATCAACCGACGTTGCAAGGTGGATTTGCCCTGGCGCTGGCGGAAGGAACGGCCGTAGCCAGCATCAATATTCCGGAAGCGTGGCCAGCGCTGCGACGCGAGATTCCAGCGCAGGAGCAAATTTCCAAAGGGCCGCAGAAGTGGATGCACGGCGATCTGGAATTTATGCTGGCAGCGGCGCCGGTGGCAGGCACCGGCGTGATTGTGGTCGGCTTGCCGCTGCCTAAAAATTTTTCGCCAACGCTGGAACAGATCAACCAGAACCAGCAGAAGTACTTATCCTTGGGGCGCGAATCCAAACGGCTTCGCGGTTTGTGGATGCTGCTGCTCGTACTGCTGACGGTGTTGGTGTTGTTCGCGGCCACATGGTCGTCTTTGTTCGTCGCCAAACTAGTAACGCGGCCGGTGGAAGCGCTGGCGGAAGCCACGCGCGAAATTTCACTCGGACATCTGGGCCACCGCGTGGAAGTTTCCGCGGCGGACGAGCTGGGTGAACTGGTGGCATCGTTCAACCGCATGGCCGGCGAGTTGGAAGCCAGCCGTACGAAGATTGAAGAGTCCGCGCAGGCTTTGACGGAAAGCAACACCGAGCTGGAGCAACGCCGCCGCCATATTGAAACGATTTTGGAAAGCATTCCCACGGGCGTACTGTCGCTGGGCCCGGAGCGGGAAGTTACGCACAGTAACGTGGCCTTTGGACGAATGTTCCAACCTTCCGGCGGAGCGCCGCTGGTGGGTTCCACTCTGCGGGATATTTTTCCGCCGGAAGTGGCCGCTGATCTGGAACATCTTTTGCGCCGCGCGGACCGCATGGCCGTGACGGCTTCGCAGTTTGAAATTCCTGTTGAAAAAGGCCGGTTGAACGCCAGCGTCACAGTCTCTTCTGTGCAATACGGTCCGCAGCGATTGGGCTACGTGATTGTGTTTGAAGATTTCAGTGAACTGCTCAAAGCCCAGAAAGAAGCTGCGTGGCGTGAAGTGGCGCGGCGCGTGGCACATGAAATCAAGAACCCGCTAACGCCGATTGCGCTTTCCGCGGAAAGAATCCGCCGCCACTTGGAGCGTGGATCGACGCCGGAGCCGGCGTCCCTGGCGGTGATTGCCAGTTGCGCGGAAACCATCAGCCAGGCAGTGGAGACGGTGCGTTCGCTCGTCGACGAATTTTCTTCGCTGGCGCGGTTCCCGGCGGCGCAGCCTCGGCCCGCGGACATCAACGAAATTGTGGAAGGCTCGCTCGCGATGTTCAACGGACGGCTGGACGGAATCCGCGTGGAAAAAGAATTGGGCGAGGGACTGCCGCTGGCCATGGCTGATCCGGAAGCCATCAAGCGCGCGCTGGCCAACCTGATCGACAATGCCGCGGAAGCCATGCAGGGCGGTATGGTCCGAGAGATCCACATTGCAACCTCTCTGGTGGGCAGCCATGACGCGCTGGAAGTGGTGATTGCCGATAGCGGCCACGGAATTGACCAGGAGATGAAAGAAAAACTTTTCCTGCCTTATTTCTCCACGAAGAAACGCGGCACCGGACTGGGCCTGGCTATCGTTCGCCGAATCGTGGAAGACCATCACGGCAACATACGCGTGGAAGAAAACAAACCAGTCGGCGCTAAGTTCATTGTTGAATTGCCACTGGCTCCCGCTACGGCGCACGCGGAGACGCAGAATGCATAGCATTCTGGTTGTCGACGACGAACGCGATATCCGCGAATCACTCAAAGGCATCCTGGAAGACGAAGGATATAAAGTCCTGCTGGCCGATAGCGGTGAAGTCTGCCTGGAAGAACTGAAGAAACGCTCGCCGGAAGTAGTGTTGCTGGACATATGGCTTCCCGGAATTGACGGCCTGGATACACTGGAACGCATACGGCAAATGCCGGGCAATGACGGTCCGGAAGTGGTGATGATCTCCGGCCATGGCACGATTGAAACCGCCGTGCGCGCGACGAAACTCGGCGCGTTCGATTTTCTGGAAAAGCCCCTGTCGCTGGACCGCACGCTGATCGTTATCAAGAACGCACTGGATGCGCACCGTCTGCGGCGCGAGAACGCCGAGTTGAAGCGGCAAGTCCAGGCGAAGAGCGTGATCGTCGGGGAAAGCATTCCCATGAAGGCGCTGCGCCAACAAATTGGTGTGATGGCGCCCACCAACGGCCGCGTGCTGATCTTTGGCGAGTCAGGCACGGGCAAAGAACTGGTCGCGCATGCGATTCATGCGCAGAGCCTGCGCAAAGATAATCTGTTCGTCGAAGTAAATTGCGCGGCGATTCCGGAAGACTTTATCGAGAGCGAGCTGTTTGGTCATCGGAAAGGCGCGTTGCCCGGCACCAGTGCTGATAAAGAAGGCAAATTCGAAAAAGCCAACGACGGCACGCTGTTCCTGGACGAGATCGGCGACATGAGCCTGAAAACCCAGGCCAAGGTGCTGCGCGCGCTGGACGAAGGCAAGTTCACACGCGTGGGCGATGAAGAACCTATCCGCGTGGACGTGCGGGTGATTGCCGCCACCAATAAAGACCTGGACGAAGAAATCTCCAAAGGCAATTTCCGCGAAGACCTTTTCTACCGGCTGAACGTGATCCCGTTTTATGTTCCGCCGCTGCGCGAACGCAAAGAAGATGTTTCGATGCTGGCGAAGCATTTTCTGAAGGAATTTTCCGCCGCATATAGCCGGCGTCCGCGGGAGATAACTTTAGACGCCATTGACGTACTGGAACGCTACTCGTGGCCTGGCAACGTGCGCGAGCTACGCAACGTGATTGAGCGCCTGGTGATCATGAATCCCACTGTGGCCAAGATCGAACGCAAACACCTGCCGCCGCTGGTGCATCGCGAAGGCAGCCGCACGACAGCCGGATTTTCAACGCTGCACCAAGCCCGCGCCGCCTACGAGCGCGACTACATCCTGAAAAAGCTGGACGAGAATCACGGCAACGTCTCGCGTACGGCAGAAGTTCTGGGGCTGGAACGCAGCCACCTTTATAGAAAGATGAAGACGCTGGGGATTGCGGTGAAGGAATAAGAGCAGACTGCCAAAATTGCCAAAATCTGGTAATTGCCAAAATTTGAAAAGCTAGCTACTGTCTCCGCCAATCCAGCTCATCCACAAACGAAGCTGATTCCCGCCAGCCGGCTTTTACTTTGACGAACAGTTCCAGATAGACTTTGCGGCCCAGCAGGCTTTCCAGTTCCAGCCGCGCGGCAGTGCCAATGTCTTTCAGCATCTGTCCGCCTTTGCCGATCAGGATTCCTTTTTGTCCGGAGCGTTCGCAGAAGATCGCGGCGGCAATGCGCGTGAGCTTGGGCGTGTCTTCAAACTGTTCAATCACCACGGCGGTGGCATAGGGCAGCTCTTTGGATGTCTTGAGCAGCACTTTCTCTCGGATGATCTCCGCGGCGAGAACTTTTTCCGGCTGGTCAGTAAATTGGTCTTCCGGGAAGTAGCGTGGACCGTCGGGCAATGCTCGGATGATCTTGTCGATCAGCACGTCAAGGTTTTCGCCTTTCATGGCGGAAATGGGAATGATCTCCTGAAAATCATGCAGCTTGCTGTACTTCTCGATTATGGGCAGCAGTTTGTCTTTTTGCAGCTTGTCGATTTTATTGAGCAACAGAAAGACCGCGCCGCCGGATTTCTTGACCAACTCAAGAACTTGTTCGTCGGCGGGGCCGATGCGGTCGGCGGCGTCCACGATCAGCAGAACCAGGTCGCGACTTTCGAGCGCGGCGTGAATTTCCTGCATCATCTTGCGGTTCAAGCGGCTGTCTGGACGGTGCACGCCCGGCGTGTCGATGAACACGATTTGTCCGCCGGCGCGTCCGCGCTGCGGTTTCACGTTGAGCATGCCTTGAATGCGGGTGCGCGTGGTCTGCGGCTTCTCGGTAACGATGGCCACTTTTTCGCCGACCAGCGCGTTGAGCAGCGTGCTTTTGCCGGCGTTGGGCCGGCCGATGATGGAAACAAATCCTGAGTGGAATGACATTTACACGGTCGCTTCCGCCGGCTGCGGGCCGGGCTGGGCGCGACTCACACGGACCTTTTCCACCTTGCGGTCAGTGGATTCGAGAATCTCAAAACGGAGGGCGTCTTCTTCAATCACTTCGCCGGGTTGCGGGATGCGGCCGACCATGGCGCTGACCAATCCGCCCACCGTCGTGGTGTCGCGCGGTTCCAGGCGAAGGTCGAACAGGTCTTCGAGGCGGCCGACTTCGACATTTCCTTTCATTACGTAAGCGCTTTCGCCTTCGCGGACCACGTCCGTCCCTTTCTCGTGTTCGTCGCGAATCTCGCCGACGATTTCTTCCACCAGGTCTTCCATGGTCACCAGTCCGGCGACCCCGCCGTATTCGTCAATCACAATTGCCATGTGGGTACTATCCTTCTGCATTTCGCGCAGCAACTGCGAAGTCTTTTTGGTTTCCGGCACAAAGAACACCGGGCGCATCAGCTTTTTCACCAGCGTGGTGTGGGCGTCTGAATCGGCGATCTGGATCAGGTCGTGCGAAAGCACCATGCCCTGGATCTGATCGATGTTTTCCACGTACACCGGAACGCGGGAATGCGGTTTCTCGCGCAGCAAGGTAGTCAGTTCATCAATGGTAGCATCCGCGGGGACGGCGACGATGTCTGGACGCGGCGTCATCACTTCGCGGACTGTCTTATCGCCGAATTCAACGACCGACTGAATCAGCTGGCGGTCGCTTTCCTGCAAGATGCCTTCTTCTTGCCCAGCTTCAATGAGCGCGTCCACGGCTTCAGAAGGATGTTCCGGTTGTTCCGGTTCGTGCGGTTCCGCAAGCGCAGCCACGGATAACCCAAAGGTTAGGATCAACGTGACCGGCAGCATGAGATAAATCAGCAGCCGCAGGACGGGGAGCAGTCGCACCAGCCATGTGCCTTGCGTGCGCGTGAACAACACGTACGGCAGCCAGCGATTGCAAACAATGATGACCAGAATGATTCCGACGGCGGCTTGCAGAATTTCCGGGACGGTCCAGCGCATGTCAACGAACACCAGGTAGCCGATCAGCAGGGCAATCGCGGCGGTGCAGAGCTGGACGAGAACGGCGAAGGCCAGGGCGGCGCGTCCGCTGGCCGAGTGCAACCGCGGTTCGACGAGTTTTTCAAAAGCCTCAATATTTTCCTGAAATTCGCGGGAAAGAAACTTCCCGGACTCCGTGTAGAGCCGGTCCACGTAGGAAGTGAGCACCAGCAGGGCGGAGAGCACGAGAATCGCGATGTAAACGAACAGGATGCTCATCGTTATCCTCCGCCTTCGCTGCGTTTCCTGCTGCCGCTGGTTATCTTGCGCTTGGAGCGGCCCGGGGATTTCGCCGGCGTGCCCTGCGCTCGCGCAATCTGGGTTCGTGCAATTAACGAAGCTGGCAGTTTCAATCGCGCGCGGAGTTTGGCTTCGACTTTCTGCATGTCGCCGTTATCGGTTTCGTGGTCATAACCGGCAAGGTGCAACATGCCGTGCAGGACAAGAATCTTGAGTTCGTCGATCGTCGGATGTCCGTATCGTCCGGCATTTTCCTGGGCAATTTCGGCGGAGATGGCGATATCGCCACCAGGATGAACGTTGTCCCTTTTGCCATCTTTCGATTCGCCACCCTCATGCGGAAACGAGAGTACGTCCGTGGCTTTGTCTTTGCCGCGGAAGTTGCGGTTCAACTGGCGCAAGTGATGGTTGTCCGCAATGAGCACGGACACTTCGCCCTTTACCCCGGCGAGTTTCTGCGCCTGGCGGGCAAAACGCTCAAGGCTGGTTTGGCTCACACCGTCCACGGTTGTCTCGAAAATGATCACTGGTTTTTCTGAATGAAGCTTCCCAAAGTATGTTTCCCAAACTGCGCTGCCCAAAGTAAATCGGGAGGGCTTTTGACCGCCCTCCCGAGGTAGATTCTACTCGAATTCCTATTGTTGCAGCGGCGGTTCCTGCGGCTGCGGGTCGTTTTCGTGAACCTGCTGGTCGGCCACGGCACGCGGCAATTCCAGCGCCATCTGCTGGCTGCGCGTTTTTTCGTCATACGCGCGGATGATGCGCTGCACCAGGTGATGGCGCACCACGTCTTCCTCGCTGAAGTAGTTGAAGGAAACTCCTTCCACGTTCTTCAGGATGTCGGCGGCTTCCACCAGTCCGCTGCGGCGCGCGTTCGGCAGGTCGATCTGTGTAACGTCGCCAGTGATCACGGCCTTGGAATTGAAACCCAGGCGCGTGACGAACATCTTCATCTGCTCGGACGTGGTGTTCTGCGCTTCGTCCAGGATGATGAACGAGTCGTTGAGCGTGCGGCCGCGCATGAAGGCGATGGGCGCAATCTCGATGACGTTCTTTTCCAGAAAGCGGTCGACTTTTTCCTGGTCCATCAGGTCGTACAGCGCGTCGTATAAAGGGCGCAAATAGGGATCAACTTTTTCCTGCAACGTGCCGGGGAGAAAGCCCAGGCGTTCGCCGGCTTCAACGGCGGGGCGCGCCAGGATGATCCGGCTGCATTTCTTGTTGTTCAGCGCGGAAATAGCCATGGCCACGGCGAGATAAGTTTTTCCCGTGCCCGCGGGACCGATGCCGAACACCATGTCGTACTTTTCAATGGCGTCAATGTAGCGGCGCTGGTTCATGCTCTTGGGCTGGACCTGGCGCTTGCCGAACTGGCGCTGCTTGCCGGCTTCGGCCAGTCCGCGCAGCGTGACCGAATCGTCTTCCGCCACCACCTTGAGCATGGAGCTCAGGTCGGCGGTCTGGATTTCCTGGCCAATGCGGTTCAGGTAGTCGAAGTCGGTAAAGATCTGCTCGGCGCGGGCCACGTCACGCGGCGCGCCTTCGATCAAAACGGAGTCCGTCTTCAGGTCAATGCCTACACTGAGGCCCTGTTCCATCACCAGCAGATTTGCGTCGCCGGTGCCAAAGAGCTTTTGGATGTTGGGAACGATTTCAATGTTTTTTTTCATGCTTGCGTTCTTCACGCCACCCAGCCGCTTTCTCCTATACCGAAACACACATTCCCCCTCTCGCGGACGTGCCGTGAGCATAGGTTTGTATTGTGCTTGGAGAGGCGCTGCGACTGGCCCGGCTTCAGAAACGAAATCGCCGTGGGTAGCAATACCATTAAATGTGAGCGTACCCTCGTTCCGTCGGCAAGTCAACTGGTGTGAAAGTAAAAGTTCGGTGAAAGGCGAAGGGAAGCGGCGTTAAGATAGAAACGCCAGGAT